>JARRQT010000210.1:0-9202 GCA_037381445.1 Calditrichia bacterium | reverse complement strand
CTCATTGCGGGTTCCATACCCGCAATCTACAAGACACATCCCCACATGGAACTAAACTGGCGGTCGGTGGTCACCTTTGCGCTTGGCGCGGCCATATTGATGTATTTCGCCCTGGCATTTCCGGAAGTGAGCAAGTCGGAAGGAGTCGGTGTTGAGCTCGTCGTAAATGCGCACCAGGCCGTGAAGCTGATCGGGGCCGGTATTCTGGCCGGGGGATCGATGATTGTACCCGGTATAAGCGGCTCTTTCATGCTGGTGCTCATCGGGCAGTATCATATTGTGATCAAAGCGGTAAAAGAATTTCACATCCTGTTCCTGGCGGTATTTGGCATCGGGGTGGCGTTCGGGATCTGGTCTTTCGCGAAAATTATCGATATCTTCCTGAAACGGTTTCCAAAGGAGACTTTCTATTTCATTCTGGGACTGGTCATTGCCTCGCTTTATCCCATTTTCCCCGGCTTACCCCCTTCCGCAGGAAAAATCTTGCTGAGCTTCTTTATCATGTTTTTGGCGGGAATGCTGTCATACCGGCTGGGTGAAAAAAGATAGGTCAGTTTGCCCGGTTTGTGAAAGCTGGTCGCGATTCCTCGTTCTGTACATCCGAGTTTGAAAATGAAATAATTATTTCCTATGGTATTTCAGCTTCCTGCCCGGATTTTAGCTGTCGAATTTCTCAGCCGTCCGGGAATCGATTTGTCCCTTATCAATTTTTTGTTTCGCCATTTTAATTATTTTTCCGCTGCGCAGTATTTCACTTGACTAAAAATTAAACTTTATCTAATCTTAGAATGGCAATTTTATGTTGATTGAAATGTTAAAATCTTTGCCCGCTATTCGCTTTTAAGTAAAGCAGGAGACATGTCCAATGAAAGCCATAACTTTGCTTGTGGGTATTTTTGTTCTTTGCCTGAACCTGTTCGCGCAGGAATTTGTGCTGTCCGGAAATCAGGAGTCTGCTATCCGCTATAAACTTGAGCAGAATATTACGCCGTTTTCCGGAATCGACGTGATGATGGTCAGCTTTGTGGTGCCGCGGGATTTTGCTTCGCCAACCTATGCCCAGAAAATTTCGGATCTGAAGTTTGAATTCAATCCGCCGCCGCGGGAAAAGGAGGAAGAAACAGATGCCCGCGGAAATCAGATTCGCAAGTTCTACTGGGACCGGCCCGATCAGAATATTCAGTGCGTGGTAAAGTTGAAGGCCGATAACCAGGTGGCATTATCTTCCCTGAAAAGCAATGCTGCATTTCCGCCGAGCGCGCTTCCCGCTGAGGCTGAAGTTTACGTGAAATCAACCAACCAGGTGCAATCCGATAATCCTGACATTAAAAAGAAAGGCCAACAGCTGACCGCCGGGTTGTCCACCCAATTTGCCGCGGTGCAGTCCATTCTTCATTTTGTGGTGGATCATCTGCATTATGTGCTCGTGCCGGAAAACTATGATGCTGTTTATGCGCTGCGAGCCGGGAAAGGAAATTGCCAGAATTATTCCCATCTTGCGGCGGCCCTCATGCGGTCGGTGGGAATCCCCGTCCGCATTGTGAACGGCATTACCCTGAAAAAATCCTATGACGTGCGGCTGGGTCAGTCGGAATACAGCTTTGAAATGGCCCAGGGCCGCCATTCCTGGGTTGAGGTGTTCTTCCCGGATCTGGGGTGGGTCCCGTTCGATCCGCAGCAGACCGAATTTTTTGTCAGCAACCGCTACCTGCGGATCGAGACCGGTCTGGACAATGAAGAGACCGTGCAGGACGGGCTGGTTCGCTGGACCCAGAGTCACGGCAGCGAAAAAGCCATGCCCAAACTGGAAGAAGCGATCGAATCGGATTTCATCACGGATAATGTTTCTTTCTTATCCAAGAAACAGGTGGTGGGCCCCGAGAAGCTCTTACTGACGCCCGAGCTATTTGCGGCGGCAGCTCCGCTAGCGGTGGAAGAACCGTCGAAGGTTCCGGAAGAAAAGCCTGAAAAGAAGCCTGTCACCAAAACCGAGCCGAAGCCCGAACCTGAAGCAGAACCCGAACCGGTTCCGGAACCGGAAAAAGCCGCACAGCCGGCGGTGGATTACACTGCCCTGAACTACAATACGCCCTTTGAATATGGCAATCTCGAATATCCCATCAATTTTGACTTTCTGTACGCGCGCCTGGCAGGGCAGGAGGGGGCTTCGCAGAAGAATGAATTGAAGCGCAATTTTATGGTTGAAACCGCGGAATACGTCACCGGCAGGGAGCAGTTTGCCCAGATATTCGTACTTGACGAACCGATAAAGTTATCGAAGGTGGGCATCGCGCTGCATAATTTCGGCGGCAATGGTTTCCTGTGGCTGGAGCTCAGTGAAGATGCGGATGGAATCCCGGGGAAGACAGCCGCTTCCAGCAGAAAATTGCCGGTGAATTACATCCGCATTCCCAAAGGTTACGATTGGGTGGATTTTGATTTCTCCAGCCAGGGGCTCATTTTGTCGCCGGGACGCTACTGGTTTGTGCTTCACTATTCCGGCAGCCCCATCGTGAACTGGTTTTATTCCTACGGGAAACCGGTGGGACCGGTGGACGGAACCCGCAGCCGTGCCGTGGGAGAAAGCGGTTGGGACAAGATATTATCTTATGAATTTAATTACCGGGTGATTGGCAAGGCCGCGGAATAATGTCAACGGAGAAAGTATCTGTTTCTGCCAAATCGGAACTAAAAGTGCGTTTTGCTTTCTTTATTTTTTTGTTCTATCAGGAACCTGAATCTTTGACTTTTAAATGATATTATTCCGATACTGGTAGTTTATTTAATTTGATCCTCTTCATACAGCAAGCACGCCGCCTGATGTGATTCTGCAAATGTAATCTGCGGAGGTGCGGCCTGACTGCATACCGGCATTGCCTCGGGACAGCGGGTGTGGAAAGGGCAGCCATGCGGCAGATGTACGGGATCAGGCACCGGCACTGCATTGATCAATGCCCGGGTATAGGGATGCTTGGGAGAATTGAAAATCTCCTCCACCGGCCCCTGTTCCACGATCTTCCCCAGGTACATGATGTAAACATAATCGCAGATGTGATAGACCACGCTGAGGTCGTGGGAAATAAAGAGGTAGGTCAGATTGAATTCGGTCTGCAGGTGTTTCAGCAGTTTGAGGATCTGGGACTGCACGGAGACATCCAGCGCCGAAACCGGTTCATCGTATACCACCACCTCGGGATGGACACAATCCGGTGGACCTTCAGGGCTTCCTCAAAAGTCTGGTAGATGCGCTGGCGGGGATTCAAAGCGCCGTAGGGGTTCTGAAAAATGATCTGCACTTTCTTGTGATAATCCCGGGCCTCCCTGCCCGGCAGACTGGCAACAGGCGCACCATTGAAAAATATTTCCCCGCCGTCCGGGCTGTCCAGACCGACAATCAGCCGTCCGATGGTGGTTTTCCCGCAGCCGGATTCGCCCACCAGCCCGACGGTCTTCCCCCGGGGCAGGTCCAGATCGATGCCGTTTACCGCATGGACAAACTCCCGGGCTCTTCCGAAGCTGTTTTCCTTAACGGGAAAACGCCGCTGCAAATTTCTGACCCGGATGATTGCTTCCTGCACTCAAAACACCTGTTTTCCAGCAAACTTATGGAACCGAAGCGGCGGTATCAAATGGTAAATTTATTTGATGGCGGTGAGCGGCGCTTCTCCTTCGGGACAAAGAAAAGATGTTCACTTCTTCTGCTCTGACAGGAAACGGTAGACCGCCGAAAAATCCTGTTCTCCCAGCCCGCTCCGTTCGGCCAGGGCGAAAATTTCCTTGATTACATTGGCGGCGGGAAGGGCGGCACCATTTTTATAGGCGGTCTCCGCCACCAACTGCAGGTCCTTGCGCATCCACTGCAGGGGGAAGTCCGCCTCGTACTGATTTTGGGCGATTTTGCCGCTTTTGCCGGTCAGGAAAGGGGCGGCCACCGGTCCGCCAAGCAGGTTATCGAACAGCGTTTCCTGTGATAGTCCCAGCGATTCACCCAGAACTAGGGCTTCGGAGAACGCCACCATGGCCTCGCCCAGCATCAGGTTCATCACCATTTTCATGGCGGTTCCCATACCGTTCTTACCCGCATGCACCACCTTTTTCCCCATAACGTTGAACAGGGGGCGGGCAATTTCAAGGTCCTGCGGTTCGCCGCCCACCAGAAAGAGCAGTTCGACTTTCTCGGCCGGCCCTTTGGTCCCCAGGACGGGTGCATCCAGAAAACGGATATCCCGTTTGAACGCTTTCCCGGACATTTCTTTGGAGAATGAAGGATTTACGGTGCTGCAGTCTATCCACAGGGATTCCGGTTTCAGGTGCCTCAGAAAACCGTTTTCTCCCAGCGCCGTTTCTCTGACGGCTTCGGGATTGGCCAGCATGGTAATCAGCACATCGGAATTCTTCGCGACTTCGGCGGGGGTATCGGACCATTCCGCTCCCAGTTTTAATAAAGGTCCGGCCTTGCTCCGGGTCCGGTTGTAAACGTGCAGAACATATTCTTTCTTCAGTAAATTGGCCGCCATCCGGCTGCCCATAATTCCCAATCCGATAAAACCGATTCTCATTTGAAACCTCCTTTATTGATTTTTGAGATCCTGCGGTTTAGCATCGACAATAATTTTCCACAAAAACAATTGGCCCAGAAAAACAGCGACAGCTATACTTTTTATAAGATAGAGGGAATTTTGTTTCTCAGTGAAGGGGGCTATTTTCTCCAGAAGGAAGGCGCGAAGAGAATCAGGACGGTATAGATTTCCAAGCGTCCGGCCAGCATAAAAAAGGTTAGCACCCATTTTCCCAGCACAGGGATATGGGCATAATTGTCGGTCGGTCCCACACTGCCCAGACCGGGTCCGATGTTCCCCAGCGTAGCGGCGGTGGCGCCCAGCGCCGATTCCAGATCCAGTCCCAGGATGGACATGAGAATGACACCGCCGATGAACAAAAAGATCATCAGCACAAAAAAGCCCAGCACATTGGTAACGATTTCCCGGGGAATCACGGTATGTCCTACCCGCACCGGTATCACGGCCCGGGGATGCAGCAGGCGTTTCACTTCGGCGCGGACAAATTTGAAAATGACATAAAGCCGGATCACCTTCATCCCGCCGCCGGTGCTGCCCGCGCACCCGCCGATGAACATGAGCAGAAAAAGAATGAACTGGGAACTGAAGGCCCACTGTTCGTAATCAGCGGTCCCGTACCCGGTGGTGGTCAGAATAGATACCACCTGAAAGAGGGTCTTGCGGAAGGCCAGTTCGAAAGTGTGGTAGTGATGCAGCAGCGTATCATATCCGATGAAAATGGTTGCCGCGGCGATCAGTCCCGCAAAAAGCAGGAACTCATGGTTTTTGATGTAAGCCAGCAGATTTTTTCGCAGGAAGCGGTAGTGCAGGGAAAAATTGGTTCCCGCAATAATCATGAAAAAGATGACCACATACTGAATGAATGGACTTTTGTAATAGCCGATGCTGGCGTTTTTGGTGGAGAAACCGCCGGTAGCCATGGTGCCAAACGTATGGCAGAGTGAGTTGAAAAAATCCATGCCGCCCAGCATCAGAAGGCCGGTTTCGGCGGCGGAGAACAGGATATAAACGCCCCACAGAATTTTGGCTGTTTCGGTGACGCGGGGTGTCAGCTTGTCCGGCACCGGGCCGGGGACTTCCGCTTTGAAGAGCTGCATACCGCCCACACCCAGAAAGGGGAGGATCGCGATGGAGAGCACGATGATGCCCATGCCGCCCAGCCAGTGGGTGAAGCTGCGCCAGAAGAGCAGACCGTGCGGCAGCTTTTCCACATCAACCAGAATGGTGGCGCCGGTGGTGGTGAAACCGGACATGGTTTCAAAAAAAGCGTCTGTGAATGACGGGATGTGTCCGGACAGGATGAAAGGCAGGCAGCCCAGCAGGGAAAAAGCAACCCACCCCAGGGTGACGATGGCGAATCCTTCCCGGACCTGCACATCCCGATTGAGCCGGGTGGATTTATAGGCGGCAATTCCCACGGCAGCGGTGATCAGGGCCGGCACGATGAAAAAAATCGAGTCGCCTTCCCCGTAATACAGGGAGAAGGGGAGGGGGACCAGCATGGCCGCGGCCAGAAAAATCAGCAGAAAACCAAGTATGTGTATGATATTTCGTATCTGCATGAAATGATTATCACTCTCTCATTTCTTTAAGGGAAGCAAAAATCGGTTATTTGCAGGTTGATTTATTCAAACAGTTTCTCGACGGCTGCCATGGCCTGGGGCAGGGAGAATATGACTACCCGGTCGTTTGGCAGGATTTGCGTTTCGCCGCCGGGAATGATGACCCGGTTATCGCGCCGTACGGCACCCACCATGGCAGAATGGGGGAACCGGATTTCCTTTAATGGTTTCCTGGTGATTCGGGAGCCGGCCCGCGGAATAACTTCTATGATTTCCGCATCCACCCCCGGAATTGAGACAATGCTCTCCAGCGTGCTTTTTTGAATGAACCTGAGAATGGCATTCACCGTGAGGAGCTTTTTGCTCACCACCGCATCCATGCCGATGGTAGGCGTGATAGGCAGGTATTCGGTCTTATTGACCAGCGCAATGGTGCGGGGCACCTGCAGGTGCCTGGCCATCAGGGTAGAGATGATATTGGTTTCATCATCCCCGGTTACCGCGATAAACGCATCCATATCGATGATGCCTTCCAGGGCCAGCAGGTCCATGTCTGTGCCGTCGCCGTGAATGACCAGCGTCTTTTTGAGAATGTCTGCGATTTCCTCGG
The DNA here is from genome assembly GCA_037381445.1 of Calditrichia bacterium. Classification (GTDB taxonomy): domain Bacteria; phylum Calditrichota; class Calditrichia; order RBG-13-44-9; family RBG-13-44-9; genus JARRQT01. The sequence goes on along the minus strand of JARRQT010000210.1, from coordinate 2,450 downwards.
AGCGGTCCGCGCGGCTCTCGATGATTTTCACATTGATCTCATTTTCCAGCACCCGGGCGATAAATTGACCGATCAGGCCGCCTCCCAATATCATGATGTTCTGGATGGAAACGTTGTGTTTGCCGGTCATCTTGACCATGGTGGGAATCGCCTGTTTCTCGCAGATGATAAAAATCTGGTCCCCCGCCACCAGAATATCATCGCCGCCGGGAATGATAGTGCGCTCTTTCCGCGAGATGGCCACAATGCGCGCCGAAAGATTTCCGTATTCCCGCCAGATTTCCTTAAGGGATTTGCGAAGGATGGGCGAACTGGTTTCCAGCCGGATGCCCAGCAGCTGGATGCTGCCGCCGGCGAACTCTACCACATCGGTGGCGCTGCTTTGCCGGATGAGGCGGACAATGGCCTCCGCGGTTTCCTTCTCGGGATGAATCAGCAGATCGACCCCCAGCTCTTCATGGGTGAGAATGAAATTGCTGCGGGTGAATTCCGGATTGCGAATCCTGGCGATTTTGTAGGGGACGTTTAGTTTCTGGGCATAGCGGCAGGCCAGCAGATTGGCTTCGTCGCTGTTGCTGAGGGCGGCAAAAATATCGGCCCGCTCCAGATGGGCCCTTTGCAGGTCATCGAAACTGGAAGCCGAGCCGTCGCTTACCCGCGCGTCCAGTTGCTCTTCCGCCCGGTGGGCCTTCTCGGGATCCTTCTCAAGAATGACGATATTATGCTTTTCCAAAGAAAGCCGTTTGGCGAGATGGAATCCCACTTCTCCTGCGCCAATGATGAGTATGTTCATGCAGCGATTTTATCTTTCTGTTTATTTGCAGAAATATTTAAAGCTATCCGCACAAATTATGAGAATATGGTTTTCAGGGCGGCAATTGTCTGTTCGATATCGTCGTCCGTTATGTGAAGGTGAGTGACAGCCCGCACCCGGGTGCCGGCAAAGGTATTCATTCCGATTCCCTTTTCCGACAGCATATCCCGGACCTGCCGGCCGGTGTAGCGGGTCGCTCTGACATCAAAAATCACGATATTGGTCTGCACGGTTTCCAGATCGATTTCTATCCCCGGAAGGGTGGCAATGAATTCGGCCAGCCATCTTGCCCGTCGGTGGTCCTCCGCCATGCGCCCAAAATTATTTTCCACGGCGTAGATGGCCGCCGCAGCCAGGAATCCGGCCTGCCGCATACCGCCGCCGAACGCCTTGCGGAAATAGCGCGCCTTTTCAATAAACTGCCTGTTGCCGGCAACGATTGAACCAACGGGCGCTCCCAATCCTTTGGAAAAGCAGAGGGAGACCGAATCAAAATTCCGGCAATATTCCCGGATGGGGATTCCGGTGGCGACAGAAGCGTTCCACAGCCTGGCGCCGTCCAGATGCATGCGGATGCTATTCTCCCGGGCAAACTCAGAAATGCTTTTCATTTCATCGAAGGGAAAGACGGCGCCGCTGGCCCGGTTATGAGTATTCTCCAGACAGATCAGCCGGGTGCGGGGATGATGAATGTTCACCGGCCGGACTACTTCCCGGACCTGCTGCAGCATAAAGCTGCCCCGCTTCCCCTGCAGCGGCATCACCTGCACGCCGGATAACATGCCGGGGGAGCCGCATTCATAATTGAAGATGTGAGCATTTCGCTCCACAATAATTTCATCGCCCCGCTCGGTATGCGCCGCGATGCAGACCTGGTTGCCCATGGTGCCGCTGGCCACGAAGAGGGACGCCTCCATACCGGTCATCTCTGCAATCATCTCCTGCAGACGGTTAATGGAGGGATCCTCCCCCATCACATCATCTCCCACTTCTGCGCGCATCATGGCTTCCCGCATTTGCGGAGTGGGTTTTGTCACCGTATCGCTTCGCAGATCGATCATCGCTATCCTGAGTAATTGTTTGCCCTCCCAAAATAGTATTTAAACATAAAAAATGCAAATATTTCCGGAAGTTGTGATCATTACCGGATATATACGGGAAACTGTCTGTTGGGAAATGAACTATCTCAGAAAAAGGGGAGATCGCAGATAGGCAGGGGGAATGCGGCCCATTATTTCTTCTTCTTATATTGGATGATAACCACTTCCATACCGCCGGGTGAAGAGACGAATTTGACTTCATCGACCAGGTTTTTAACCAGAAAGACACCCCGGCCGTTTTCTTTCCAGATATTTTCCGGATCGGTCGGGTCAGATAAACCGGCGGGATCAAAGCCATTGCCTTCGTCTTTCACCGAGACCTCCACTTTATCGGCCTGGAAGATGGCCCTCAGATAAACCTTTTTGGAAAGAATCAGTTTGTTACCGTGAACAATGGCATTATTCGCCAGTTCCGTCAGGACGATGGCCATGTTATCGGACTGTTCTTCACTGAGTGAGGCCTTTTTGGAAACAATCTGGGCGAAATCCTCAACCTTATGTAATTCATTGAGGTCGCTGGTAATGATTAGAATGAG
>JARRQT010000209.1:0-6067 GCA_037381445.1 Calditrichia bacterium | reverse complement strand
GACGGAAATAATATACCATGCACTGTGCTTGAGGTTGGACCTTGTGTTGTTACACAAATTAAAACTTCTGAGTCTGACGGCTATAATGCGGTGCAGCTGGCTTACGATGATCAGAAGGAGAAAAGAGCTACTAAAGCAATAAGGGGCGAGATCTCCCTGACTACCACCTATGTGATACCAGCCCATAACGCTGTAGACCACTCCAGGGAGGTCAGCCGCGATCCGCGTCCCCTGCTGCAGGGAGGCGATACCGTCACTGTCAATTACCTGCTGGATTTGATGATCACACGCAGCGACAATTCCGCCGCCAACTGCCTCATCGACATCGCCCAGCGCAAAAACATCGACAGCCTGCTGCACAGCTACAACTGGTATGGCAGCGAAGTGACCCGAAAATTCCTTAAACGCCAATATGAAGATTCTGCCTACAAGGATATCCGGGGAACAGAAACCTGCGCCCTGCATGCAGCAGATTTTCTCTACCGCATCTATACCAATCGATTAGTAAATCCATGGGTCAGTATGCAGATGATGACCCTTCTGGGAAGGCAGTTGGATAATACCAAGCTGGCCGTCGGGCTGCCGCCCCATACCATGTTTTATCATAAAACCGGCTGGTATGCGGACTGGACCCACGATGTGGGAATCGTTGATACCGGCGGGCTTCGCTATATCATCGCCTGTTTCCTGCCCCTTGAAGAGGAACAGGCGTCAGGCAAATTCAGGATACTCTCCGCTAGGGTGTTTGAGTTGATCAAAAGGAGAAACCGATAAGACAAGCTGAAACCGGCTTCTGATTGAATGCCGGGGAAGTATCTGCAATCATAAACAGCGTTTTTTTACTTTGATATGGTGCGGCCCCGGTTGTTCCGTGCGAGCCAGACTACCTAAACGGGAGATGGTAAATTGAAGGTGATTCGTTTTTTGGCAGGCCTGTTTATTTTTGGCGGCATAGTTCGCATCGTCGCAACCTCCGGACTTTTTTCAGTCTTAGGTATGGGGGATTTATGGGTCGATCATGCCTATTTCATTTACATCTACAAGGTGCTGGGTGGTTTTGTTATCCTGACCGGTCTTCTTCTTTGGTCATTGGCCGGAAAGGCTGGCGAATGGACCGGCGGTCTGCGTATGATGAAATGGGGAATGGTCATAGTGGGGTTGGTAATGCTTGTAACAGGATGGTGGAGCGGTCTGAACGTAAGATTCTTCCTGATTGATGTCGTTTTTTCGTGGCTGGTTGCAGTGCTGCTGCATAGGGAACAGCGGCAATTGGCAGTCGATCGCGCTCGGGAAAACTATCCTTACCGCCCATAGTCTGATTACACCGCACGCAGCCTGTAATTGGACATGACGACAAAAAAGTCTGCCTGACCTGGGCCAGCCGCACATTCCGCATCCAATGCCCCTGTTCCCTGCTCTTTCGATGATTTCAATATTTTGTGGTTGACTTTTTCCTGATCGCAATATAGATTCTAACCAATATAGAAAAGATTCTTACGAACCAGGGAAGTGTGTTCTATCAATTCTGTCAGAAAATTTGATTTAGGCTTTACAGATTTCAAATAGATTGCTGTTCCGACCGCCTGCTCTATGGCCAAAATGCCTCAGCAATATAAGCATAAGCTTAAACCGGTCAGACTGCAGGCATAGGAAAAAGATATTCGATAATAAAAGCGAACTGCATGGCTTCGAAAACATCTGAAATTAATTGGTTGCAGCTGATAAACGGATTAGGGAGCTATACGCGATGAAATCAATCATTAAATTATTAATCAAATTTCGGTTTATAAAATTGAAAGAATCATTTCTGCGAAGAATGCTGGCAAAGAATCAATTTGAAATACTGAATTTTGCCTATAAAAATGGGCGGTATAAGGACCGTCAAGAAATTGTACATGTGCTTGGTTCCTCTTCCCAAGAGCGATCCAGAGATTTACTCATAGAAGCGCTTGATGACCCTGTTTTTCCGGTTTTCATGGAGACGCTAAGATCGCTTCGTGAGATTGGTTTAACTGATGATGTCCTAAGCCTGATTAAAGATAAAGTAATGAAATGGGAAGAGATTCAGCATGAATACCAGGAAAACTGGAAAAAGAAATCGAATTTGCATCATGACGGACCATACATCAATAGTGATGAGATGATCCGACTGCAGGAATTTAAAGAGGTTTTAATGATGCAAAAAGGCTCAATGTCCATTGGCGGATCAATAAAGGTCCCCAAAATGAGAAGGAAAGGCAGGTTTGATTAAAAATAAAAAAGTGTGACCTAATTACGAAATCAAGTCTCCACTGGAAGGCGGGCCGCTTATGCCGGTACGATTAGGTTGCCTCATTTAGGTAAGGATATAATGGCAAAAAGTCTTCAGGAACATGTAAAAGAACTCTCAGATACAGAATTATCTAAATATATAACAGACCATAAACGTTACAGAATTGAAGCAGTCGAGACTGCACTTGACGAGCTTCGTCGACGTGGCAGATATATTTCCGATTCAGAACTGGCAGCAATGCGCGACGCAATAAAACAAAAGGAAGCGGAGCGAAAAGCACAATTAGAAAAGGATTTTTCATTTACAAATTGGAAGCGAAATATTGTTGACGACCCAAACGCTGCTGAATTATATTCAGAACGGGCAATATGGTTTTTTTCTGTGGCTATGTTGCCATTATTCGGTTCAATTCTTTTTTCAATGAATTTATACCGGTTAGGAAAAAATAAATTCATTTCTCCAATTATTTTATTTGGCATAATATGGTTGGCTTTGGCACTCACATTTCTCCCAAGGCCTCCGCGCATGCCGGTGGTCTACATTTTTAATGGTTTCGGCTGTTTGGCCTTCCAATATTTCTTTTGGCCCAAATTCGTTGGCAAAGAATTTAAATACCGCCGACGTCCTATATGGGTGCCATTAGTAATTGCCATTTTAATTACAGGCCTAACTATTTTGGCTGCAATTTCTGGTGGCGAAGTATGAGAACTTCGATGTTAGGGAATCAAACATGCATTTGTTTTGGAAAGGCGACGAAAAAACCATTTATGATCCTCAAATAGGATTAGATCTATGGGGAGCGGACAGCATTTTCAGCCATAAAGCAGCCTCCCCGGGGTTGGCAGTTGTCCGATATGCTGCCCTGCTCCCCGGCTGTCCGCTGAGTGCCAGGGAGGGAGGGTGTATCGAGGCGGCCGCGTGGTGAGCTGTCACACTGAGCTTGTCGAAGTGTGAGCTTGTCGAAGTGTGAGCTTGTCGAAGCGTGAAGCACGGAGCACGCAGACCGGAAACCGGAGACCGGAAAAGATAGAGGAAACAAATCTTGAAAATAGTCATGAAAGATGACACCAAGCGCTGCCAGGCCAGCGATCACTTCCGTGATGCCTGTGCTTTGGTCCGGTCTCCCGTCTGCCGTCTCCGGTCTCCGTATGGTGAGCCCGCCGAACCATGCCCCCTGCTCTTCTTTGCCATGCGCTCTGCGCTTTGCCCCCTGCGCATTTTCTCTTTTTTATGGTTGATTTTTTCCTAGCCACAGCATAGATTTTAACCATTATATAAAAGATTCCTTCGGTCCAGGAAAGTACGTTCCTTCAAATCTGACAGAAAATTCGCTTTGAGTTTGCAGATTTCAAATAGATTGCTGTTCCAGCTGTCCCTTTTCCGGCCCCAAAAGATGCGGGCCAGAAAGACTTTTTCTCATAGAAGAAGGATTTTCACGATCGGAAAAAATGATTAGCATTGGAACGTCATTTTTTCTGCATTCGGATAAGTGAAAAAAATAGGTGCGGATACAGACAGTTTTGTCTATTTATAGACATCGGAATTTTTATTAAATAGTCTGAGGTGGAGAAATGCTAAAATTATTTGTCTTTTCATTATTTTTAATATCTTGCCTATCCTCCTTAAAAGCAGACATTATTAATGTTCCAGGTGATCAGCCTACTATTCAAGCAGGAATTAATCAATCAATAAATGGTGATACTGTTTTGGTAGATACAGGCAGGTACTATGAAACAATTAATTTTAATGGAAAGAATATCGTGTTAGCCAGCCATTTTATATTGGACAGGGATACTTCAAAGATTTTACAAACAATTCTTGACAAAAATAAATCCGGGAGAATAATTACAATTAATTCTAACGAGGATTCATCCGCAAAACTTATTGGTTTTACAATCCAGAATGGAGCTTCCGGACAGGGAGGAGGAATATTCTGTGAACACTCTAATCCAATATTGTCGGATCTAATAATTCAAAACAATTTTGCCGGTTTTTATGGAGGCGGTATTTTTGCAACAAATGCAAACCTCAAAATAATGAATACTGTAATAAAGAATAATGATGTAGGATATAATGACTGGGTTGCATACGGAGGTGGAATCTATTTAGGTCATTCAAACTCGATAATGGAAAATGTTCGGATCATTAATAATGGCGCAGCAGGAGGACTTGGAGGTTCAGATGGTGGTGGTATTTTCTGTTCTTATTCAATATTAAAATTAAAAAACGTTTTGGTATGCAAAAATTTTGCAGCGGGCGGGCCAGTTGAAGGTGCGGGTGTTACAGGTCACGATTCGGAAATTAATCTGGTAAACTCAACAATCAGCAATAATCACTGGAACGGATTAGGCACTATAAATTCAAATATCATAATGATCAATTCAATTGTATGGAACAATCAGGGAAAAGAATTAAGTCTTTATCTTGAGTCTTCTGATGAAGTGAAATTGGTCAATAATGATATAATGGATACTGCAAATTCAGTATATACCGACAGGCCAGCCAATATATTTTGGATTGGAAACAACATTGAATCAGATCCGCTTTTTAAAGACCCAAATACAGATAATTATGATTTATTGCCGGCTTCTCCCTGCATCGATGCAGGAGTGCAAGATACATTTTTTGTATATAACAATAATAATGACACAATATATATTCAACAAATGGATTATTTTGGTTTGGCCCCCGATATGGGAGCATTCGAGTATAATCCGGCAACTTCCATTAATAAAGAACCGCATTCTTTAGAATATTTTATTCTCTATCAGAACTATCCCAATCCCTTCAACCCGGTGACGACCATCGCATTTTCCGTCCCGGCAGCCTCAAAGGTGACATTGAAAATTTTTGATATTCTGGGAAGAGAAGTGGCGGTGCTCATGGATAATGAGCTGGTATCCGCCGGACATGCTGTGAGACGCTGGAATGCCGGATCGTTATCCAGCGGGATCTATTTCTATCAGCTCCGGGCCAAACCGCAGGCTGCGGGCGGGGCAGCTTCGTTCACCAAAACGAAAAAACTGATTCTGATGAAATAATCGGCACAGGAGAACAAAATGAATTCGGACAAAAAAACCGCACGACGTGCCGGCATCCTGTATCTTATTCTTGCCCTGACCGCCCCCTACGGAATCATTTATGTTCCGTCAAAAATTATTGTCTGGAGGGATGCCGCCGCTACCGCCAAAAACATCATCGCCCATGAATTTTTGTTTCGCACCGCCATTGTCAGCGACCTTTTCAACCAGGTAATATTCCTGTTTCTGGTGATGGTGCTCTACCAGTTGTTCAGGCAGGTGAGCCGGAGTCAGGCCCGGCTCATGGTTGCACTGGTGCTGGTGTCCATTCCCATCGTTTTTATGGTCAATGTTTTCAAAATCGCGGCGCTGATTGTCATAAAGGGCGGCATCTGGCAGTCATTTGAATCCAGCCAGCTGCATGACCTGGGAGAGATATTTCTCCGGGTGGGCATTTACGGCATTCAGGTTGTGCAGTTGTTTTGGGGACTCTGGCTTGTGCCCTTTGGCATTCTGGTATACCGGTCGGGATTCATTCCCCGTATCCTGGGAGTCTTTCTGATCACTAACGGATTGGCCTACATGATCATGTGCCTGACTTTTCTGCTTTTTCCCGGCTATACAAATCTTGTCTCCCAACTGGCGATGCCGTTTCTGCTGCTGGGGGAAATACCGATTATCTTCTGGCTTTTGATAAAAGGCGTCAAAACGCCGGCATTGGCGCCGGCGGAGGCAGGTGCCCGAACGCCGGTGATCGCTCCCGCGGAAAGGGATA
>JARRQT010000208.1:0-16371 GCA_037381445.1 Calditrichia bacterium | reverse complement strand
TTGGAGCCGGTGATGGCCACCACCGGAATCCGCCTCCGCCCGCGGGCAAAAGCGGCCAGGGCGCCCAGGGCGCGGGTGGTATCGCTCACGGCCACGCAGGCCACGCCTTCCTGCTCGAGGGCGCCATGATCCGGACGGATCGCGCCCTGCTCCTGAATCATGATCCCGCGCACGCCTTTGGCCACCGCCTGGGGGATAAACCGGTGGCCGTCGTGGGTGGCACCGAGGATGGCCACGAAAAAGTCACCGGGCCCGATGGTCCGCGAGTCGATTCCGACGCCGCCAAAGCGCTGGGAAGCCGATCCGTACAGCAACCGGCCGCCGGTGGCCGCCACGATATCTTCCAAGCGCCAGTTCATAGGAGTTCCGCCATGGCCTGCAGGGCCTCCTGCCGGTCGTCAAAGGGGCGTTTTTCATGCCCGATGATCTGGTACGGTTCATGGCCTTTTCCCGCGACCAGCAGGGTATCCCCCGGACGGGAAGCGACAATGCCGCCGCGAATGGCCTCATGCCGGTCGGCAATCACGACATACCCCTTGCCCCCGAAACCGCACCCCAGATCCGCCGGGCGGTATTGCCTGTCGCAGGCCCGGCGAACACCGGTGAGAATTTCCTCGATGATGCGCTCCGGGGCTTCGGTGCGCGGGTTGTCGGATGTCACCACCGTGAGGTCGCTGAGACGGGCGGCAATGGCGCCCATCTCCGGCCGCTTGGCCTTGTCCCGGTCGCCGCCGCAGCCAAAAACGCAGATGATCCGGTCCGCCGTCAGCGCCCGCAGGGCCAGCAAGGCATTTTCAAGGGCATCCGGCGTGTGGGCGTAGTCCACGTAAACGAAACGCCGATGGGCATTGGGGATCCGCTCCAGCCGGCCGGGAACATGCTCCAGGGAGGCGATACCGGCGGCGATGGTTTCCAGCGGGATCTCCAATGCCACCCCAACCCCAACGGCATTGAGCACATTTTCCAGGTTATGGCGGCCTACCAGGGCCGAGTGGAACTCCAGCTTGCCCCGGGGCGTGGCGATCCGGGCCGTCATGCCCTGAAGATCAAAGCGCGCCTTCAGGGTACGCAGGTCGCTTTCCCCGTGGTGGCTGCAGGTCAGGCAAGGCAGAGTCATTTCCTGTGCCAGCCGGCGCCCCTTGGGATCGGCCACGTTGATCACGGCCCGCATGCGGGTCTTTGCGGCATATGCCGGCAGCAGTTCGGAAATAAATTCTTTACGGATATGCAGTTGTTGAAGAAAATAAAGATTTCGAACGGTCAGCCCCTGGAAACCCAATCAATTGAAAACTCCAATGTGGCTATTCTGACCATGTACAGCGATAACGGTTTTTTAAATGCGGAGGTCAATCCCGATATAAAGGTGAACGATAGCACCCATACCGCCATCGTCGATTTTATGATTAACGAGCGCATCCAGTACACGATTGACTCCATCCGGATACAGGGTCTTGATGACATAAAACCCTATGTTGTGCAGCGGGAACTAAAATTCAGGAGCGGGCAGGTGGTCAGTTATTCCCGCCTGCTGACCTCGCAGCAGAATCTGTATCTCACCGGGCTGTTCCAGAGTGTTTACATTCAGCCGAAACCGGCATCCAATGGAGATTCCACTCAAAAAGACATTCTGATTGAACTGAAAGAAATCATTCCCGGTAATTTTACGGCTTCGGTAGGTTATGGAACCATTGAGAAACTGAAAGGAAGGCTGGAAGTCGCCAATATTAATTTCCGGGGGACTGCCCAGCAGATCGGTGCCGTTGTGGGGGCCAGTTTTATTAACCGGGATTTACAGGGCTCTTTCCGGGAGCCCTGGACATTTGGCACCCGCTGGGGAACGAGTGTAACAGCACAGTGGCAATACCTCAGCCAACCCGGCTATCAGGCGCACACCGTTGGCGGGAATGTATCGATCGGCAGGAAATTCATGAAAATTTCCCATGCCTCGCTCACTTACCAACTGGAGCGCGCCAGTCTTAACAATGTGAGCACCACGGAAATTCCGCTCGATTTGACAAATAATATCAGCAGTCTCACGCTTGGCCTTGTTTATGATTCCCGTGATGATTTGTTTAATCCAACCCGGGGCCTGTATGCCCAGTTCAGCAATGAATTTGCCGGATATTTCTTATCCGGATCGGTGGCTTTCTTCAGAACGCTGGGAGAGTTAAAATATTTTTATCTGCTGAGAAGGAACACCGTTCTGGCCACGGCAATCTCCGGGGGAAGGATCGATCCTTCGCAGGGATTCAATTCACTCCCCCTAAATGAACGGTTTTATACGGGCGGTCCGAACACCCTGCGGGGATATGACTATCAGAAGGCGGGGCCTCTGGATAAAAATGGTGTGCCCATTGGAGGAGAAATGATGCTGGTATGGCATTTATTTGAAATCCGCCAGGGTATATATAAAATGTTTGGAGGGGTGTTATTTATGGATCTGGGAAATGTATGGGAACGGCCCCGGAATTTTACCATCCGGGATATACGCTATGATGCCGGGATCGGCCTGCGGGTGAACACTCCCATCGGATTGGTGAGACTCGATTACGCGTTTAAGATAAACCGGCGTTCGGGACAATCGCTTGGGAATCTTTATTTCGGGATGGGACAAGCTTTTTAATGCAGGATGGCCTAAATTGAACTTGGAAATATTTTCTTCAATAATTTATTATAAATTCGGATAAATGGTAGATTGAAACCAAACCGACTTTATCCGGGAAACCTGATCTGTCCGGACATAAATACAGTATGAATATCTGCTGAAGATATGAAAACGGAAGAAAACAAAAAATCCGGGAATACGAAAAGCCCGCGGAAGAAACATTTACGTCATTATGCCTGGGAGATATTCTGGTATCTGCTTGCCGCCGGAATACTGGTATGGGTTTTCCATGATGTCAAATTTGATATATTGCTGGATCAGCTTCAAAAAATCGCCTGGGACTGGATGGCACTGGGAATCTTTGTCCATTTTGCCAGTTTCTATTTTATGGGAGTGCGCTGGAAATACTTGCTCAGGCCGGCCGGGAATCTTTCGGCTATGCGGGCAACGCAAGCAATCTATATCGGTCTTTTCACCAATGAATTTATACCACTGAGGGTGGGAGAATTTGCCCGCATGTACGTGGTGTCCCAGTGGATGAATATCGAGTTTGCATCCGCCTTTGCTTCGGTAGCGGTCGGCCGTCTGACCGATGGTGTGTTGATGGTCATCGGTGCACAGCGTGTTCAGATTTCTGGACCAGGTTGCGGCCTGGCTGAATAAAATCGGACGTTCCCGCATTTTAATTTATTCCGTACTGGCTTCCATCGTGTTCCTTCTGGGGCAATTTTTTTCGGTCTGGTTTTTACTGATCGGTTATGGAATTCATCTGCAATTCTGGGCCGGCGCGGTGATATTTCTGATTATCGGGCTAGGGACAGCGGTACCCAACACACCCTCCAATGTGGGAACCTATCAGTTCTTCGCCATCGTGGCACTCTCTCTTTTTAATGTGGATAAGACCACTGCCACCGGTTTCTCTGTGGTTGCCTACATTTTGTTCAAGATACCGATTATTATTCTCGGATTCTTTGCGCTTTCGCGTTCCGGCCTGACCATGGCCGGCCTCAGAGAGAAAATTAATATTTTTCGGAAGAACCTGTGAGTTTTTTAAGTAATTATCCAACCGCCAATTAAATGCCGGACCCATGCATCTGTTCATCAATTCTTCATAAACAAAGATTAAAATAAATCAAAAAAAGCGGAGGAATATGATGAAATTTTACAGCCAACCAGGGAAGGGCTTATTTCTGTTGTTAATTTTTGTCTTCCTTGCCGGCCACATAAAATATGCGAATGCCCAGTATTTTGGCCAGAATAAGGTCCAGTATGAGGCCTTCAATTTCAAAATTCTGAAAACGGATCATTTCAATGTTTATTTTTATCCTGAAGAAGAACAGGCAGCAAAAGAAGCCGCGCGTATGGCGGAAAGATGGTATGCCCGCTATGCGAAGTTTTTCGATCATGAATTGAGCGGACGCCAGCCTTTAATCCTGTATGCCACCTCCGCCCAATTTGCCCAAACCAATGCTATTCAGGGGCAGCTGGGTGAAGGGACCGGCGGGGTGACAGAACCCCTGAAAAGGCGGATCGTCCTGCCTTTCGGCGGGTCATTGGCGGAGACTAATCACGTGATAGGTCACGAACTGGTTCACGCCTTCCAGTATGACATTACCGGTCAGGGGCGGGGTGAACTTGGCGGAATGGCGCCCTCATTAAACCGTCTGCCGTTGTGGTTTGTGGAAGGTATGGCGGAATTTTTGTCACTCGGTCCCATAGATCCCAATACCGCCATGTGGATGCGCGACGCGGTGAAAACCATGAAAAAGCTTCCCAAGGTCAGCGACCTGGAAAATCCGAAATATTTCCCCTACCGCTGGGGACAAGCACTTCTATCCTATATATCCGGACGCTGGGGAGATCAGGCAATTCCCGAGATGCTGAAAAGAGGCGGGGTTTTAGGAGATATGAATAAAACCATCAAGGCGGTTCTAAACACCACACCTGATTCGCTGAGTAACGACTGGCACGAAGCGCTGAAAGAATATTATGATCCCTTTTATAAAAGGACCGAGGAACCGAAGAAGATTGCCCGTATGCTCATCGGTAAGTCAGATAAAGGTGGAGATTTGAATATCGCCCCGGTACTGAGTCCCGACGGGAAAAATGTCATTTTCTTTTCTGAAAAATCGCTGTTTGCCATTGACCTCTTTCTGGCAGATGCCAAAACGGGAAGGATCAAGCGAAAAATCGTATCTAATGAACTAAATCCCCATTTCGAAAGCCTGGAATTTATTTATTCAAGCGGCACCTGGAGTCCGGACGGAGAGCAGGTGGCGTTTGCCGCCATTTCCCAGGGAAGGCCAATTCTTTCGTTCCTGAACATAAGACGGGACAAAATTGTCAGGGAAATCAAATTTAAGCAGTTGGGAAGCATATTGAACCCGTCCTGGTCACCGGACGGCCGCTATATCGCATTCTCAGCCATGGTTGGCGGGTTGTCGGATTTGTACATTTATGATTTGCAGAGAGACAGCCTCCGGCGTATCACAAACGATTCCTATGCCGATCTGCAGCCGGACTGGTCGCCGGACGGCAGACAAATTGCCTTTGTAACCGACAGGTATTCAACAGATTTAAAAGATCTCAAACCGGGGAATTACCAGATCTCTCTCTATAATCCGGAAACCAATAAATTCTCTCTGGTGGAAGGATTCCCGAGCGGAGAGCATATTAATCCTCAATGGTCCCCGAATGGGAAAAGCATATATTTTATCTCCGATCAAAGCGGAATTGCCAACATCTACCGCAAGGATCTGGAAAGCGGACAAATTTATCAGATTACCAATCTGTATACCGGGGTCAGCGGCATTACCGCTCTCAGCCCGGCCTTTTCGGTTGCGACAAAAGCCAATCACCTGACCTTCAGTGCGTATATGGACTCCAAATACTATATTTATTCCATGGATTCTTTGCAGACCGCCCCAGAGACGGTCGCACAAGACACATCAATTGTCTCTATTGACACCTCGACAAGCCCGGTAGTTTTGCCAGAGGGAGATCCATCGGTACTGCCTCCCCGGTACCGCGCCACCAAAGAGTTGTTGGCGCTTCAGGATAATCCCAGAATTGGCCTGGGCTATTCAAGAAATACGAAAGTTGTTAATTATGGCGGCGGACTTGCCCTCACCTATATCGGTCAGCCCTACCTGGGAGCGGGCGTCAGCCGGTTCGGGACGCTGCTGGGCGGGGGCGCATCAGCGTATTTCAGTGACATGCTGGGCAACCGTAATCTCTACACCATGCTGCAGGTCCAGTCCGGCGGAGGATTTACGGATATCGCAGGAATGCTTGGCTACCAGAACCTTACCCACCGCTGGAACTGGGGGGCGGTGCTTCAGCAAATCCCGTATGTTCTGCAGGGGTACGGGGCCGGTTATGCTCAGCAGAATGGCAATCTGGTTTATGTTGAAGAGGTTTCCCGGGCGGTTCAAACAGAAAGGGATGTCACCGGTTTTACTTCCTATCCCTTTAATGAAGCCAACCGGATTGAGTTGGCTGCCGGCTTCCAAAATTTTACCTTTAAAAATGAAGTTCAGACAACAGTTTTTGACGCTGCCAGCGGAGCCCAGTTGTCGCGGCATACCCAAAAATTCCCCGCCCCTTCGGCATTGAACCTGGCTACAGCCAGCGTTGCCTACGTGTATGACGATTCCTATTTTGGCGCAACCGCGCCGCTGCTGGGCCAGCGTTTCCGGATTGAAGCTGCTCCCAACGTCGGAAATATTACCTATTATACAGCGCTGTTCGATTACCGGAAATATGTTATGCCTCTAAAACCCTTCACTTTCGCCTTCCGGGCGCTGCACTACGGCCGCTACGGCAAAAATTCCGAAGACTCGCGGTTTTATGAGCTCTTTCTTGGTTACCAGAGCCTGGTCCGCGGATATGATTATAATTCCTTCAGCGCGAGTGAATGCGGCACCGGCGGCTGTTCTGCCTTGAATCGTCTGTTCGGAAGCAAACTTGCTGTCGCGAACTTTGAACTTCGTTTCCCGTTGTTGGGCGCGTTTGGAATCGGACCGGGATTTTACGGGTATTTTCCAATTGACACCGGTGTTTTCTATGATGCCGGCGTGGCCTGGACCAAAGAAATCAAACCCAACTTTCTGGGCGGCAGCCGCAAACCGGTAACCAGTTATGGCCCCTTTGTCCGGATCAATGTGTTCGGGTATGTGGTGGCCGAGATTGACTATGTGAAACCGGTGGACCGCCCGAATAAAGGATGGTACTGGGAGTTCAGTCTGAATCCCGGATTTTAAAATTAGTTTTAAAAAGAGAGAAAAGGAAATGGAAAAACACACAAAATTCTCGGTTTGGTACTACATCTTAATTCTGGGTGGAATCTTTTTAATGGATTATTTCCTGTTTTCCAAACCACAGGTAAAGGAGATTTCATACAGCGAGTTCCGCGATCTGCTTAACCAAAACAAGATCCAGAGCGTGGTACTGACCCAGAACAAAATCCAGGGCTTGCTAAAAAAAAAAACTGGCCGGAGAATTTACGGTTGTGCGGGTCAATGATCCGCAGCTGGTGGAGGACCTGCAAAAACATAATGTAGATTATCGCGGCAAAATTGATTCGAACTGGCTGGGAAATCTGTTTATGAACTGGATTATTCCTTTTGGTCTCCTGTTTGTCATCTGGATTTTTATTTTCCGGAAAATGCGCGGTGGTGCCGGCGGCGGAGGTAGTGTTTTAAATGTCGGGAAGAGTAAGGCCAAGATCTATGCGGATGATTCCAAAACCCATGTTTCTTTCAATGATGTAGCAGGTATCGATGAAGCCGTGGATGAAGTAAAGGAAATCGTCCAGTTTTTAAAGAATCCGGAAAAATTCACACAACTGGGTGCCAAGCTCCCCAAGGGAGTTTTGCTGGTGGGCCCTCCCGGAACCGGGAAAACACTTCTGGCGAGGGCCGTTGCCGGAGAGGCCGGCGTTCCTTTCTTCAGCCTCAGCGGCTCCGATTTCGTGGAAATGTTTGTAGGGGTCGGCGCAGCCCGGGTGAGGGATCTTTTCTCGGAAGCCAAACTCAAGGCACCCTGTATTATTTTTATCGATGAGCTGGATGCGGTGGGGAAGAGCCGCGGCGGTTCGACGCCGATGGGCGGTGGTTACGATGAACGGGAAAATACTCTCAATCAACTGCTCACCGAAATGGATGGCTTCGATCCCCAGAGCGGGATTATCATTATGGGCGCCACCAACCGGCCGGAGGTGCTGGATTCTGCCCTCCTGCGCCCGGGACGCTTCGACCGGCAGGTGCTGGTGGACAAACCGGATCTACTCGGGCGGGAGCAGATTTTCAAGGTCCATACCCGCGGTCTGACCCTGGGTGAAAATGTCAACCTGCATAAACTGGCTGCACAGACGCCCGGTTTTGCCGGCGCGGAAATCGCTAATGTATGCAACGAAGCCGCACTGCTGGGTTCCCGGAAGGGACATAAAAAGATTACCATGAGTGATTTAAATATGAGCGTCAGGTGGTCGCCTATCATGAATCCGGCCATGCCATAATCGGGCACTTCACCCCGGGCGCTGATCCGGTACAAAAAGTCTCTATTGTCCCCCGCGGCATCGGTGCGTTGGGCTATACCCTGCAGACTCCGCTGGAAGACCGCTATCTCATGTCCCGGACCGAGTTGGTTGGTAAGATAAAAGGATTATTGGGTGGCCGGGCTGCTGAGGAAGTCATTTTCGGCGAGATATCCACCGGCGCCTCCAACGATCTGGAACGATCCACCAAAATTGCCAGGGATATGATTCAGGTGTACGGCATGAGCAAGACACTGCCCAATATATCGCTGGTAGACCGCAATCAGGGGCAATTTCTGGGACAGGGTCCAGGTATTTCGCCCCATTCCGAGAAAATGGAGCAAATGATTGACGAGGAAATTCAGCAGTTGATACGGCAGTGTTATAATGAGGACAAGCAATTTCTGATACAGCACCGGGAAAAACTGGAAAACCTGGCGAAAACTTTGCTTGTTAAAGAAAAAATTGAAGAAAAGGATATTATCGGAATTCTGGGTTCAAGACCGGTTGATCATAAATTTGAGGATATAAAGCCGATTAAAGAGACACCGAAAAAGGGAAGAAAAAAATCGCCTGAAGTGAATTGATTTAATAATAAGAACAGATTCGATAAATATTGCGGCACATGGCAGGAATTCAAACACAAGCGGTGTTTTAAGATATGAGCTCCAGCGGGTTTATATGCATTCCGGGTTATTTTCCTTTTAAAATGATTTCCCTAATGCTATTTTTTGAGGAATTCAATTGTGTTGAAGGGAACATGTTTGGCCTGCAGCTGGTCGACCTATTCCCTCCTCTAAAATCCGGTATTCGGCAAAACCACGAAAAACAAGAGATTTACTGTCTTGCAGACAGGTTACTATTTACTTCAATACAGGAAAGTGTTTGACGATGGCAAGAATGAGGAGCGAATCCAGGAAGAGGACAAGCTGGAGAACCTCGGATAGCGATACACGTCAGGCGGCAGAGCAGGTATTGGCCGGTGCAAATAAAAAGGGAAAATTAAAAAATTTGCTGCCCTTTATGGGGCCTGCCTTCATTGCCAGTGTGGCGTATGTTGATCCGGGGAATTTTGCCACCAATATTCAGGGCGGCGCCCAGTTCGGATATATGCTGCTGTGGGTGATTATTGCCAGTAATTTGATGGCTATGCTCATCCAGGCTCTCTCCGCCAAGCTGGGTATTGCTACCGGGAAAAACCTGGCGGAGCACTGCCGGGCCAATTATTCACCTCCTGTGGTGTGGGGCATGTGGGTTCTGATGGAACTGGTAGCGATGGCAACGGATTTGGCGGAGTTCCTTGGTGCTGCGCTTGGATTCAACCTGCTTCTGGGTATCCCCCTCATTTACGGCGGCATACTCACCGCAATAGTCACCTTTCTGATTCTGGGCCTGGAACGCTACGGCTTCCGACCGCTGGAAGCTGCCATTACCTCACTGGTGGGAGTCATTGCGGTCAGCTATCTCGTGGAAACGGTCCTCGACAAACCTCGTTGGGGTGTTCTCTTATATCATGCGGCTGTCCCGCAGTTTTCCGGGCCGGAAAGCGTAATACTGGCAACCGGCATTCTCGGCGCCACAGTAATGCCCCACGCCATTTTTTTGCACTCCGCCCTCACCCAGGGCCGGATTGTGGTTAAAGATGCAAAGCGCGTGAAGCGCTTGTTCCGGTTCGAAATTGCGGATGTCGTGATTGCCATGGGTATCGCCAGTCTGGTCAACGCTGCCATGCTGATCATGGCAGCTGCCACCTTTCATAAAACCGGGATGACTAATGTGGGAACGATTGAAGAAGCGCACCGGACCCTGCAGCCGCTCCTGGGGGCTGCCGCCAGCTGGTTCTTTGCCCTTTCTCTTCTGGCCTCCGGTTTGTCCTCTTCCACGGTGGGCACCAGCGCCGGACAGGTAATCATGCAGGGATTCCTGCATCGCCATATTCCGGTCTGGATTCGCAGACTGATCACGATGCTTCCCTCATTGTTTGTCATCGCCGTGGGGCTGGATCCAACTCGGACGCTGGTTATCAGCCAGGTAATCCTGAGTTTCGGGCTCCCTTTCGCCATCATACCCCTGGTGCAATTCACCCGGCGCAAAGATATTATGGGTGTGCTGGTAAATAAAATACCAACAACCATTATTGCGGTAATTATTGCTATTTTAATTATCGCTTTAAATGTTTATCTATTATATCAAATCATATTTGCGGGGTAGATAGAATGTTTAAGCATATACTGGTGCCGCTGGACGGTTCACATATGGCCGAGTCTGTTTTGCCCACGGTTTCTTCCCTGGCGGAAAAACTTAATGCTTCTGTCATGCTGATTCATGTGATTGAAAAGGACGCTCCGCAAGAAGTTCATGGGGATGTTCATCTGAGCAATTCCGCGGAAGCTGAAGCATATCTGAAAAAAATAATTTCACAGGATTTTCCGGCGCATCTGAAAGTTGATTATCATGTTCATACCAGCGAGGTGAAAGACGTGCCGGAGAGTATTGTGCAGCATGCCGGTGAGTTTGAGCCGGATCTGATTGTCATGTGCACGCACGGCAGGAGCGGTCCCCGCGACTGGCTGTTCGGCAGCATTGCCCAGCGAGTGATTGCGCTAGGGAAAACGCCGGTGCTACTGGTTCCGCCGCTGCCAGAGAAGGTGGCCCCCTTCCACTGCAAAAAATTACTCGTTCCTCTGGATGGGAATAAAGACCACGAGCAGGGCGTTGAGGTAGCGGTCCGGTTAGCCAAAGAATGTAACACCGCGATTCACCTGCTGATGGTAGTGCCCACCTATGGGACCCTCTCCGGTGAGTGGAGGAACACCAGCCGCCTGTTGCCCGGGGCGACCTCAAAAATGCTTGATATGGCGGAAGAAAACGGGCATGAATATATGAAGAAGCATAAGACGATTCTGGAAAAAACCGGTCTGTCGATTTCCAGCGATGTACAGCGGGGCGACCCGGCAAAAATTATTTCGGATGTTGCCAAAGAGCTTAATGCGGATCTGATCGTATTGGGGACCCACGGCAAAACCGGAATGGATGCTTTCTGGTCAGGCAGCGTAACACCAAAAGTATGTAAAAACTGTGCCGTGCCTCTGCTTCTGGTACCGGTGTGGGTCAAGGAAATGATCAATAGTTAGCGGCCAATGGAAATTGACTGCTGGCGGATATTTCGGGAGAAAGTCCGAATGATCGCATTTATCTCACAAACCGTTTGCTTATGAACCATTATATTTTTTAGAACCAAAATTTTTTACTGAATTTCAATGAAAAATGTTGGTGATATAAGTTTTTGGTTTTATTTTAGTAATAGAGGATTTACCGTTTAAGAAGCCCAATTGTCAATAGGACAAAACATGCGATTTATCATTTGATGTACTTTCCGCAAACTGAATATGTTTTGCTGGATTCATTGCAGCAGAGGATTAACGAATGGCAAAATTTGAGACAGAAGTCCGTTTAAGCCGCGAAATGAGTTTAATGGATGCCACCCTCATCGGGGTGGGGGCCATGATCGGCGCCGGAATTTTTGTGCTGACCGGCATCGCCGCCGGGGTCGCCGGGCCGGCACTTATTCTGGCTTTCGGGCTAAATGGATTTGTAGCGCTCTTTACGGCGATGTCGTATGCTGAACTGGGTTCCTGTTACCATGACGCCGGCGGCGGCTATCTCTGGGTCAAGGAGGGACTTCCCCGCTGGAACGGCTTTTTGTCCGGCTGGATGAGCTGGTTTGCCCATGCGGTTGCCTGCAGTGTCTATGCACTCGGTTTCGGTGCCTATTTTGAGCATGTGTTGAAAGAATTCAATGTCGTTGTTCCCCATTGGGGATTTTTTGAACCCCAGAAACTCCTCGCGGTGGGAATTGCTATTATTTTTGCTTATATCAATTTCCGGGGCGCTTCCGAAACCGGAAAAGTGGGCAATATGGTGACAATCACCAAGATCGTTATCCTGGCCGTCTTCGTAGGATTCGGCCTGGAACTGATATTAAGCAAAGGAAACATTACCAGGGCCTTAACCCCTTTCATGCCCCACGGTTGGGGCGGCGTTTTCAAGGCCATGGGTCTAACTTTTATTGCCTTTGAAGGATATGAGGTGATTGCCCAATCCTCCGAGGAAATTAAAAATCCTAAGAAAAATATTCCCCGAGCGGTTTTTCTGTCTCTCATCATTGTCATTCCCATATATCTGCTGGTGGCCCTGACCGCATTGGGTTCGGTGGCACCCCACGGCATGACCACCTGGGACTATCTGGCGCTGAAAAAAGAGATCGCGCTGGTGGATGTGGCACGGACTTTTTTTGCCGGCGGGGGCATAATGCTTCTGGTCGGCGGTCTGATTTCTACCATGTCCGCGCTGAACGCCACCGTTTATTCCTCCTCGCGGGTGGCATTTGCCATGGGACGGGACCGGAATTTTCCTACCTTCTTCAGTAAGGTGCATTCCAAAAACTATACTCCTTACTGGGCTATCATGGTTTCCATGCTGATTGTAATTCTCATGTCCATATCGCTTCCCATTGAAGCGGTGGCCAGCGCAGCGGATATCATGTTCCTGCTGCTGTTCCTGCAGGTAAACATTGCGATGATCCGTTTGCGCAAAAAGAGACCGGATCTGGACCGCGGGTTTATCACGCCGCTGTTTCCCTGGCTGTCAATTTTCGGAATCGTGATGCTGGTATTTTTAGCGGCATATATGTTTAATTACAGCCTCATCGCCTGGATCGTGACCATCATCTGGATTATAGTCGGTTTCGGCATTTTTGAGGGATATGCCAGAAAACGTGAGATTGAATTCATCAGAAAAGTAAAAGCGTTGGAGCGAATTGAAAAAAAGCAATACAAGATATTGCTCTGCCTGTCAAATCCCAAAACCGTGAACGGGCTTACCAACATCGCCATCGCCATTGCCAGGATGCACAACGCCCAAATTATTCTCCTGAGTATCATTGAAGTTGCGGAAGACCAGCAATTGATGGCCGGTCTTGAGGAAACGGAACGGGCCAGACCGCTCCTGGATGAAGCCGAAGCGCTGGGAGAGTCTGCCGGCGTTCCCATGCGTTCCATGATCAAGGTTTCACACCGGGTTTCACAGGGCATTATTGATACCGCTATCGAGGAAAACTGCAACTTTATTGTGATTGGCAGGCAGAAACGGCCAACCTTCATGGATCGGGTTTTCTCTTCACTAATAGATTCCATTCTGCAGAAAGCTCCCAGTGAAGTCGCCATTTTCCATGGGGAGATGATCAGAAAATAAATACGGAAAATATTGATACCATTCAGCGCGGATATTCATACACGGTTAGCCGCCGAAATCGCGCCGGCGCTGCAGGATCATTTCCAGGCGCAGATTCACATCGCCACCGTTTTCAATCCTGATACGCCGTCTGCTCTCCGTGAAGAAAAAATAAATGAAATCAAAGAGCTGATCGAGAATAATTCTTTGTCCGCCAAAGTTGAGAGCATCGTCGACCGCGACGTGCTGAACGGCATTTTGAAGAAGTCGCGTAATTTTGATCTGGTGCTGATGGGCGGCCGCACCGGCGATTTTCTGGAGCTGCTCCTCGCCAAGTCTCTGGCCCAGGAGATTACCGAACAGGTGCGGTCTCCTGTCCTGTGGGTGAAGGAATATGAAGAACGGGAATCTTTCTGGTCTTCTCTCTTTAAATCTTACAAAAATGTCGGGGAAGAAGAGCATGCATGACAAAATGCAGACATTACTGCAGGAGATGGGAGATAAATTCATTGCCTATATCCCTAATCTGGGGTTTTTACAATTTCATCGGAAATATCGCTTTTATCATTGTGCTTATCATTTTTGTAAATGATGCGCTTACTACCTGGAAATTGACCATCTTCTCCACCGTAGTTGAGCGGGGAATATTTTTCTTTCCCAAACTACTGGTGTCCCTGGCCATCTTCGGTTTCGGCTGGTTAATCGCGGCCGGTGCGGCGCGTTCAATCCAGAAAACCCTGCACCGTGAAAATGTTCCCCGGGCGCTTTTGCTCTCGCGAGTGATTAAGGGAGTTTTTATCCTGTTTTTCACCGCCATGGCGCTGGTGGAATTAAACATTGCGCGCGAAATTGTTGTGATTGGGTTCGCTACCATCTTTATCACTCTGGGCGGATTGGCCATTGTCTTTGCGGCTCTGACCGGCAAGGATTTTGCGAATAAAGTCCGGGGAACAGAGGATGAGGAGGAAAAGTAGACTTCCCACCCGCGCCTCTTTTTGCTTCTTCATGGAAAAGCAGGCACCTCGCTTATATGCGGTGCGAATCAGCGGGAAAGCCCCATGTGAAACTTTTTTTCACTTAAACAGCTATAAAAATACCGGTAAATTTTTATGTGCCGGCCCGCGATTTATTCAACAAAATACATAAATAAGGAAGGAGGATTTATGCCAATCAGTTTACCGGATTTACCGTACACCAAAAATGCGCTGGAACCTCATATCAGCGCAAAAACGCTGGAATTCCATCATGACAAGCACCATAATGCCTACGTGAATAAGGCCAAAGATTTGATTAAAGGAACGCCTTTCGAGCATCAGGAATTAGAGGAAATTATTAAAAAAGTGCATGGGGATAAGGAGAGGACCGGCATATTTAATAACTGTGCGCAGGCCTGGAATCATGCTTTTTACTGGAAATGCATGAAGCCCCAGGGCGGCGGCGAGCCGAAGGGCAAAATCGCAGAAAGAATCAAAAAGGATTTCGGCAGCTATGACAAGTTTATGGAAGAATTCAAGAATGCCGGCGCTACCCAGTTTGGCAGCGGCTGGGCCTGGCTGGTTCTGGATGGCGATAAGCTGAAAGTCATGAAAACACTGAATGCCGATACACCGGTGGCGCATAACCTGAAACCGCTGCTCACCGTCGATGTATGGGAGCATGCCTACTATCTCGATTATCAGAACCGGCGGCCGGATTACCTGAGCACCTTCATGAATAATCTGGTCAACTGGGATTTTGTGAATTCGCAACTCGGATAATATTTCGTCTGTTTTACACCATTTTTCATTTGCAGATCCTGCTAATGGCACCATTGGCAAAGAAGATGAAGTCATCCAGGGCGGCAAATCAGTTTTTGTTGCATTCGTCGCCCGGGCTTTTTCTTAGATGATAGTGCTTCCGGGATTCATTTGGAGTTCATAAAAATAGCAATAAAATCAGGAAAGAAGATTTCGCCCTTTTTTTAATTGAATACAGGTCAGGAAAATGGTTTAGGTGATCCATTCGATTATGCATTTTTTACGATCGGCACTCCGAAAATTTAAAGTCAGGCTCAAATATTATTTCAGTGGTCTGTATCACCGCGTGGACTCGAACCACGGCTTCTTAATGGCCAGCGGTCTGACCTTCTCCATATTCACCTGCATCGTTCCGCTGGTCCTTGTCATTTTTTCCATTGTGGGTATTCTGCTGGAATCTCCTCACATCAAAGACCAGATCATCAGGCTTATAGAAACTGTAGTACCTTATCAGAAATCTTCCCACTATATAGAAGAAGTGATATTAGACCGCCTCAACCAGTTCCGCATTTTTCGCACTTTCACCGGCTCCCTGGGTATATTCGGCCTGCTTTTCGCTGCCAGCGGCCTTTTCAGCAGTATGACGACCATTTTAAATACAATTTTCAAAATCACGGAAGGCAAGAATATCATCGTCAGCAAGCTGCGTGATTTCAAGCTGGTCGGTCTGGTGGTATTGTTTTTCATTCTCTATGTCTTGATTCTGCCGCTGTTGAATATTGCAGTCAGTTTTGTCAATAAAATAGGAATATTAAGCCATTTTTATCAGATATTTGCATCGGTAATCCTCGCGTTTATTTCATTTGTGCTGATCTTTACCATATTTTTCTGGATTTATTATTATATTCCCTATCAAAAACTCGGGAAAAAGGTCGTCGCTCTCAGCGCTCTCTGGTCGGCGGTTCTTTGGGAGATTGCAAAAGAGGTATTTGGTTATTACATTGCTCACGCAGTCACCTTAAACAGGGTGTACGGGACATATGTTTTCATTGTAGTTATTGCCTTCTGGATTTATTACTCCTCGGTGGTATTTATAATCGGAGCTGAAATAGGACAATTATACAGGGAACGAAAAGAAAGACGTGCAAAGGGTGCCGGAACAGCCGATCATCTCGTAACCTGATTGCGGACACCCGCCGCGGCGAGATGGGAAAAGCGCAAGCTGTTTTCTGCGGTCCCTGATATGCATTAAGGAGAAGGAA
>JARRQT010000207.1:0-7884 GCA_037381445.1 Calditrichia bacterium | reverse complement strand
TCGTCTTGCGCTTTCGTTCCCCTCCCGACGCAGATCTCTTGTTGAAAAAAATAACCTGAATGCGGAGAACCGTTTTATGAAAAAATGCTTACCATTCGTTCTTTTTCTTCTGTCTTTTTGCGTCCTCTGGCTGGATTGTGAGAAAGATACCGCTCCCTTGCTCTCCCGCCGCTACAGTTACCGGTCCTCGCTGCTGAGCAATAACAATCTCCTGAAAGAGAATACGCTGTCCAGCATTACTACTCTGGATATCACCGGAATTTCGGAAAAAAATGTGTGGGTATTTGGTTATCTTTCTGATTAAAGCAAAAGCATTTTACTGAAATATAATGGAAGAAGTTGGTAGGTAAAAAAATACAGACAAGTTTGAGATCCACCCGATCCATATATTCAGGGCACAATAACAAATATCTGGGCCTCGGACATGACTCTCTTTGTGGTCAGTGGAAAAGGCGTTTATCGTGAATCTATATAATTTGACACCAAAAGAGTTGATCCTTGGTATAAGATAGGTTCGCCGGTAGGTTGGTCCTATGGTATGGATGGTACTTCTGAAAACAACATATTTATATTATAGGTGAGCTTAGCACAATCCTTCATTTCAGTAAACTTGCTATATTTTTGTGGACACAGAAATAAGTCGTAAATTAAAATGAAAAGAAGGAGGTGTCCCATTGGTAAAGCATCGACGGAAATATGATGATTCATTTAAAAAAGAGGCTGTGAATTTATGCCGGCAGACAGAGAAACCGGTCAAAGAGATAGCCGATGAATTGGGCATATCAAAAGATCTGTTATATCGGTGGATAAAGAAAGCGGAGCAGGAAGAAAAGAATGGCTCAGCCTCAAAAGAGACAAACAAAGAAGTTGCCCGTTTGCAAAAAGAATTGGCAGAGACCAAACAGGAGCGTGACATTTTAAAAAAAGCGCTCTCCATTTTCTCAAAACCACCGAAATGATTTACGGGTTTATAAAAAGCCATAGTTGGGAATTTCCGTTAAAGAAAATGTGCCAGGTTTTAAAAGTTTCCAAGAGCGGTTATTATAGCTGGCTGCAGAGAAAACCGGGCAGAATAAGACAGGAGAATAAGATATTGTTGGAACAGATTCGGGCCATTCACAAAGAGAGCCTGAGGACCTACGGGAGTCCGAAGATAACACATGAATTAAGAGAAAAGGGCTATAAATGCAGCCGTCCCCGCGTTGCCAGGCTCATGCGGCGTCACGGGATATATGCGAAAACCAGGCGTAAGTTTAAGCTAACCACCCAGTCCAGACACCGCTATCCTGTCTCCCCCAACTTGTTGGATCAGGAATTCACCGCCGGGGCCTGCAACAAAAAATGGGTATCGGATATCACCTATATCCGGACAAAAGAGGGATGGCTATATTTGACAATCATCCTGGATCTGTGCAATCGCGAAATAGTCGGCTGGTCCATGAGCAAGGGGCTGAGTGCTCTGGAAACGGTTGTCCCGGCCTTGAAACAGGCTCTTAAGAGAAAGCATCCCGGCCCCGGCCTGATATTTCATTCTGACCAAGGTGTACAGTATGCCTGCGAGGATTTTCGTAAATATCTGAGAAAATATGATATAAGACAAAGTATGAGCCATAAAGGCAACTGTTATGATAATGCCGTTGCCGAGAGTTTTTTCCATACCCTAAAGACCGAACATGTTTATTTCCATACCTATCAAACCCGGGAGCAGGCCAGATAAGCCACTGTTGTGTCCACTTTTTTGTTGCAACATCACAGCGGAAAATCGTGGTTCAAATATCCTTATTTTAATATCACTTCCGGTTCTCGTCTTTTGTCAGTCAGTTGCATGTCAGATTATGTTATTATTGTTGGTTTAACAATTAATGGAAAAGCGCCAATAATTCAGGGTAGGCAATAAAATGTTAACCTTTAACCTAATAAGGGAAGATTTATTATGAGAAGGAAAATCATTTTAAATTTTGACAAAATTTATTTCATATAGCAATTTGATGAAGACCTTAGAATAATAAATGAGGGCATGGAGACTTTCTAGGAAAACACAATGATTGTTCTATTAAAGCAATTTGAATTACGAAATAGAGATATTTTTAGACTACCATCCTTTACTTTAATCTCTTTTATTACAATATTAGGATTTATCTTAACCTTTCTTTACTGTGAGCGTGATTTTTCCGTACTAACCCATAAAACAAAGCCAGTCCCGCAGTTGAAGCCTGAAATTATTCTTTCTCTGTCCGAAGCATCGGGCTTAACTGAAGTATTTTTGAATCTGGAAATTAAAGACATTAAACTACCCAAAATATGCAATATTTTACGTGATGACAGCCTGATTTTTCATGATTTCCTGTTTGATGATAATATCACAATGATTGATAGTGAATTAAATCCCGCAATGTCCTATAAATATCGCGCCTTTCTTCTTGAGGATAATTTAATAATTGACTCAAGCAATTCACTGGAGGTTTCCACTATGGATACCACGAGTCATGATTTTAGCTGGGAAATATACCATTTGGGCAACTACAATAGTTATTTATTAGATGTTGCTATAATTAATGATGACGATATATGGGCAGTGGGCGAAATTTGGATAACAGATTCTACTGGTAATTATGAAAAGTATAATGCAGTGCACTGGGATGGATTTGAATGGAACTTAATACAAATATATTATACAAATAGTTCCGGAGGTCAATCTCCTATTCTACCAATTCGTGGTATTCACGTCATAGATGATAATGATATTTGGATTGCCTCAGGAAGTATATTTCACTGGAATGGCAATATTGCAGCCATATCATATTTGAGGGATATTAATACCCAGGAAATAGCGAATAAATTATTATATATTTCTGAAAATAACATTTATGGTGTCGGAACTGAAGGTCTGATAGTCCATTTTGATGGGAGTACATGGCAACGGATGGAGAGTGGCACGGATTTGGACTTGCTGGATATTTGGGGTGTTTCCAATTCTGAAATATATTGTGTTGGAGTCGACCGTGCCATGGTTCGGGGAGTGGCACTCATGTATGATGGCTCAACATGGCACAAAATGATTGATGGATGTGCGGAGGGAAATGGCTTTGATTCCTCTCAACTGTTTAAGACTCAGCTATACGGTACCACCGAAGCTTTATGGGTGGACGAACATGAGACACTTTATACAGTGGGTAATTTAATGTATCAATATAAAAGAGGAAAGTGGGATTTTGTGCGATCCCTGCCACAAAATAATTTAAATGGTAATCCGGGCAATTATGACCGGGGTTATTTACAGGCGATAAGGGGGAATGCTTCCAATGACATTTTTATCTTCGGTCAATGTGAAACAGTCATTCATTTTAATGGAATGTCCTGGAAGAAAATAGGCCCTTCTTTTTTACCCTGGAGTTACCGATTTTGGTACAACAGTGATATAAAAGGAGGTTTAGCGATGGCGGTAGGTAAAGATGAAAATTCCGCACGGATTATAAAGATTTGGAGATAAAATACACCGGGTGCTGCAACACCCGGTGTGTAAAGAACCGGCAAATGATTCCCCATATTGAGGAGAGCGTTAGAGATGAACCCTAAATGCCGATAATTAAAAATACTGATTGGATGTGATAAAGTCAAATAAAACATATCCTCTTCAATTTATCTCAAATCATTACTGGAAAGGACAATTCTGTATTTAAGGCTCAGAACCTAATTTCAGAAAGCTGCAACTTTCATAAAATAATATCAATTTTTTAAAAATTGTTAGAGGTGAGCCATGTTCAAATTATTTTATTATTTATTTGTATTTATTTTCTTCTTAACTCCAAATTTAAAGTCTGCTGACAATTTTCCCCATGTTGATGGTGAGTTGATTGTTCAACTCAGAGAAGGTAAAAATATTCAGGAATTAACAAACAAGCATAATTCGTTAAAGATTAATCCCACGAAATTGCTTTCCCGGAGGTTGAATATTTGGCTTGTTGAGTTTGATAATCAACGGGTGGCATCTGAGGATGCATTAAATGCTATTCGACAAGATAATATGAGTATTGCCACTCAGTTCAATCACTTTGTAAAACTTCGGTCTACTATCCCCAACGATCCAAGTTTTAATCTTCAGTGGGGTCTCAATAATACCGGTGAAACTGGAGGAACCCCTGATGCAGATATTGATGCTCCTGAAGCCTGGGACTTGCTTACAGGAGGTTTTACCGTCCAAGATGATGAGATAGTCATAGCTGTAATTGACGATGGGGCAGACTTAAACCATCCCGATCTTAATTTCTGGAAGAATAATAATGAAATACCAGGGAATGGCATCGATGATGACAACAATGGCTATGTTGATGACTATGATGGTTGGAATGCCAAGACTGGTAACGGAGAAATTCCTGTAAGTGATCATGGAACACATGTTTGTGGTATTGCTGGTGCTATAGGTAATAATAATCGTGGAATTAGTGGAGTAAATTGGAATGTTAAAATAATGCCAGTTATCGGTGCATCTACAACCGAATCGGTTGTGGTTGAAGCATATAATTATATCTTGGATATGAGGGCAATCTATAATCAATCAAGTGGAACCGAAGGAGCTTTTGTCGTTGTTACTAACTCTTCATTTGGGATAGATTATGGAAATCCGGAAGATTTTCCTATTTGGTGTTCTATGTATGATGCAATGGGTGCAGAAGGCATTTTAAGTTGTGCGGCAACCATGGATAAAAACGAAAACGTTGACGTTGTTGGTGATATGCCTACAACTTGTTCTAGTGATTACCTAATTTCAGTCACCAATACTACAAAATCGGATCAAAAAAATTCTTATCCTGGTGCTGGATATGGTGAAATTTCAATCGATCTTGGCGCACCTGGCACATCTATTTTCTCAACTATCTCGAACAATCATTATGATTATATCACTGGGACTTCTATGGCTTCTCCTCATGTAGCTGGTGTTGTCGCCCTAATGTTTGCGTATGCTGATAATGAATTAATTCAAGATTATAAAAATAATCCCGGTACTTACGCTTTATCATTTAAACAATGGTTATTATCCGGTGTAGATCCCATTACTGCACTTCATGGTATTACTATAAGTGGCGGGCGATTAAATGCTTTTGGTGCTTTACAGAATGTCGGAGCAGGTGTTGAATTTCAATTTACTAACAGAATACAAGGGACAACTAATTATGGTGAATTGATTGTGGACAATGATGAGAACAATCCAATTTCTTCCGGTGGGATAGTAAGCTTTTATCCTGGACCTTTTCATGAAGTACGTACGAATGAATTACCTTTTATTCCAAACTGGCAGGGTAGCGGAACAACACAGAAACATCACCGCTTCTATGAAAGCAGTTCGGATTATGGCCTGAACCATCAATTTCAAGCATTGGATATAACACCAACTCTTCAAGATGCCTGGTTTGTTTCAACCGAACCAGCAGTTATTAAAAACTTGATATCGGGCGGTGATGGTGGCACAATAGAGTTCCGGGATCCGTGGCATTATTATCAGAACGGAGGAAATTGGCAGCAAAGTAATGAGTTTATTAATTTCCCTTCACCCCTGGATTTGCAGAATAATATAATTACTTCTTATGGTGGAGTGTTTTTAGATCAGGATCCAAGTATCTCTCAAATATATTATACGGTACGTGCGCCACAAGAACCAACTTTTCAAATTAATGGAAAAGATATTATCTGTTATTTTGAGGATTGGGAAACAGATGGGGCCCACTTGACTGATCCAACCAGTTTAGTTGGTGGATATTATCAGAGTCCAGTAGTCTTTGAGGACTCTAATGCTATAGTGAAGGCTAATTATAAGGCTCATTTAGGATCGAACACTTCAAACGCCACGGCGGGCAATAACGGCAGCAAATTGTCCTACCATTATTCTTTCTCGCATGCTGCTTTTCTTCCGTACCTGGTTTATGAAGACCGCGGCAACATCTATGAGGCCCACCAGGTTAGTCCGGGGGAATGGACAAAAGATGGCCGCATCGCTGCCGCCGGGTCTCATTTGGAAAATCATTTCCCGGCGGTTACCTATCTCGACGAAACTTATTCTCCCGGTATTTATAACAACAAGCGGCTGATTGCATGGGAACAGTATAACGGTATTATGTACAACTATTCTGTTCGGACAAACCTGGGAACATTTCCATGGCCGGAGTATCTGAATGAGCACCATCCCCACCCCGCGGCTGCCGGCTACTATCTTTATGCCCTGCAGAAAAGTGATCCCAGGGTGAGTGCAGTGGTAGCATTCCGGGGCGGTTCCATGTTAAAGGATGGTCTTCTGGATGGTATCCGGTTATGGTTTATGCGAAATCCCTGCCTGACAGAGGTTAACCGCGAATCTTCGGCTGACTATCCCAGCATCGATAACCGGAAATATATTTCAACGCTCAATTGGCGGGAACCCCATTATATGCTGGCCTGGCAAGAAACGGACGGGATTCATTATAATGAATTCCAACGGGTCAACGACCAGGGATCAACGGTAAATTTCGGAACCGAGGTAGTTTTAAATGCCGGTTATTCTTACTTATCGGAAAACATGAAACCTTCTCTCCAAACATTTGGTACTTATGATGACCAGAAGGAGCGGGTCGCCGTGGCCTGGCAGGCCCGGGATGGTTCCTGCAGTCCCTGCCATGGCGACGGCACTCCGGTAATTTGTTTTCGTGAGAAGACCTACTCCGGCTGGCAGAGTCTGCAGATGTTCACCGGCGTTAATTCCAATCCTTCGGTTACCGGCTGGTATGCCGGCGAGACTCCGAATGCGGGTATCGCCTGCGAAAGGGCTGACGGGCAGATTCTATGT
This sequence comes from Calditrichia bacterium, assembly GCA_037381445.1. Lineage (GTDB taxonomy): Bacteria > Calditrichota > Calditrichia > RBG-13-44-9 > RBG-13-44-9 > JARRQT01. The sequence continues at coordinate 1,070 of JARRQT010000207.1, read as the reverse complement.
CTGGAGAGAACCGGCGGTGTGTGGTCGCCGCCCATGTATATAGCCGGCAACGCCGCCAATCCGGCAGTTAATACCATATCCGGGACGCCTTCGGTCATCTGGACGGAAACCGGTTCTGCTCCCTACCGCATCATGTTTACTACTCCCGGCTCCAATAAGGAAGAGGATTCTGAACCGATTGCTTACAGCCGGCGTTTATCTTTCGGTCTGATGAAGAGCCTTATCGGTTCCGGTTCCCTGAATGTGGATGCGGATGTAACCCTGGTAATGGCAGAACCCGAAATCATTTCATTGTCCGATTCAAAGAAACTCCTCTTCCAGTACCACGACTCCCTTATGACTCCCGGAAACATGTTCCAAAGTTTGCCCTTTGCGGTTTCCGAAAAAGATGTGGCTTTACGGATTCCGGTACGAATCCTTTGTCAGAATTCCAAATACGATGATACAATAAAAGAAACGGATACAGTCCTTCCCTTCTGGGAAATTTATTTGAAAGATCCGGTCAAGGACCAGATGATCGCCGATTTGAATGTTTATAAAACTTTGCTGCTTATGCAAAAAAGTTCAGGCGGTTATATGATAAGTGATACCATTGAAATTGACTTAAAAGGATATGTTGGCGCTCAGATTCAGGTTGCCGCAAAGACTTTTCTCGAAAAAAATGCGGACAATATCGGAATTGCTGAAGTATACGATCTGCGCGGTAAAAACCCGGTTAATCCCAAATTATTCAGCCGGAAAAATAATATTCAAAGTACGTTTTCATTCAGACTTTATCCAAACTGGCCGAATCCCTTTAATCCGACAACCACCATCTCATTTGATCTTCCCGGTGAGAGCGCGGTGTCGGTAGTTATCTATGATATCACCGGAAAGCAAATAAAGAGTCTGGCGTCCAGGCGGTATTCCGGTGGCAATCATCAAATTCAGTGGGATGGCAGGGATGACGCCGGAAATCCGGTGGCTTCGGGAATATATATTTATCGCCTGCTGGCAGGTGAATATGTCCAAAGCCGAAAGATGATGTTGATGAAATAGGTTTGTATGATACTTTGTTGATAGCAGTAAGC
>JARRQT010000206.1:0-6233 GCA_037381445.1 Calditrichia bacterium | reverse complement strand
GAAATTTTTTCACTTGGAAATACTTGCAAAGTTCCAGTATATTGAAATTTGTTAACAGAAATGATAAAGAGAAATATGAAGATAAAGAAAATACTCTGGATAATTATTCCGGCGATCTTCCTCGGCAGTTGCGCCTCGGGAACCAAAATCGTTGATCAATCGAATTCATTGCCGCAGGAAAAAATCGATCAGAAAGCCTACGATTTTTATATGGAAGGCGCGCTCTACGACTTTCAGGACCAGTATGAAAAGGCGCTCCTCCAGTATTATCAGGCGCTTCTATATGACTCAACTTCGGCCCAGATCATGAAAGCTATTGCCCGCGACATGATGCGGCTGCAGCAATATGAGAGCGCGGTCCAGTATCTCAAAAAATCGCACCGCTACAATCCAGACGATCGTGAGACAATCAATTATCTGGGCGAGGCGTATTTCAATTTGAAAGATTATCAGAATGCGCTCACCTATTATGAGCTGCTGTTCAAGATGGACCCGTATAATACAACGGCCGAAAACAATCTGCTTTATCTGTATAGTAACCTCAAAATGGAAAAAAAGCAGCTGGAGTTATACCGCCAGCTGATGAACTACTATCCGGGCGATACGCAGCGGGCCATTCAGTATGCCATGGCATTGCTCCGCGAGAAAAAAGTTGAAGAAGCCCAGCAGGTTCTGCGGGGCGTCGTTAAAGAAGATTCTACCCAGCTAAACGCCCTGTTTGTACTGGGGAATCTGCATGAAATCAATCGGGACACAACAACGGCTGTTCAGATATACCATAAGATTCTGAAGAGCGATCCGCTCAATGAAGATGCGCTGACTCATCTGTACCGGATTTACCGTTCACGCCAGAACTGGAAGGGCATCGAAAAAACATACAATCCGGTAGTGGCTGCGGACAGCTTAAATTCTCAGGCCAGACTTGTGCTGGCGGAGGCCTATTACTATGATGAAAAAGGTGACAGCGCAACTCAACTCCTTCAACCGGTCCTGGATGATTCCAATTACCGCTCCGGTGCCCTGGAACTGCTGGGTCGGATTGCCTTTGACAATAAGAATTACACTGAGGCGGAAAATTATTTCAAAGCCTTGACCGGGGAAAATCCGCAGAACCGCTTTGGATGGCTATTCCTCTCCCTGCTGTATAATCAGCAGAAACAGTATCAACATAGTGTGGGCGTTTTGAGACAGGCTTTTACCATTCATAAAGACGATCCGGTGTTGCTGGGAATGTATGGAACCACCCTCGACCAGATGGGAAAGGGAGATGAAGCCCTCGAACCGCTGGAGAAGGCCCATCGGTTGGATCCGAATGATGTGAATACCATTGCCTCTCTGGCCGCGTTATATGATAAGCTGAAGATGTGGGACAAGTCCGATTCCCTTTATGAAGCCGTGCTTCAGAAGCTCCCCAATAACGCGCTTTTGCTGAATAATTACAGCTACTCTTTGGTGGAAAGGGATGTGCAGATGAATAAAGCGCTGGATCTGGTGGACCGCGCCCTCAAGATTGAGCCGGATAACGGCGCCTACCTGGATACCAAGGGATGGATCTATTATAAAATGGGTAAATATCAAAAGGCGCTGGAGTACATAAAAAAGGCGCTGAACGGAAGGGAAGAAAGCGCCGAAGTGCTGGAGCATATGGGCGATGTCTATCTCAAATTGGGACAGCCGGAGGAGGCTTCCCGATACTGGAAAAATGCTCTGGAAAAAGATCCTTCCAATGAAGAATTGAAAGAAAAAATTGACAGTTTATGAGACTTTTTTTCAGGAGACTGATTCTTCTTGCTCTTTTTTTCTCCGTGGGATGTGCGTCTGCCTACCTGAAAAAAACACCGGAACTCAAATTCTCCTCCCTGCCGGAATGGCCGGCGGCTTATCAAAAGAACTTCAAATCCCTGAAAACCATACAGAGCCGGGCGCGAATTACAGTTGAATCGCCCGAATTTGCGACGAATTTTAATGCACGGTTGATTTACGCCGCGCCAGACACCGTCTTTCTGCAGGCGGAAGGTCCCCTGGGCCTGGATATCGGGAAAATTTTTATCGGCAAATACCGGTTTATTGTTTATAATCAATATAACAACCAGTTCTTCTCCGGCTCTCTGGATGAAACCTACTACAGCACATTTCTGCAAACGGATGTCACATTCAGGCAGCTCAAAAATGCATTTGTCGGGTATGTGCCCCTGCCGGACAACCTGATGCTTGCCGATGAGCAGCACGGGATTTTCTCGGCGGTGGTGAACGGGACCAAATGGCGTTTTGCGGTAAATGTCAACAGCGGAATCCTGGAATCCTGGGAAGTTATCAAAGATAATCAGGTATCGCTGAAGCAGGAATTCAAAAACTATCGGGTGGAAAAGGGCATTCTTGTTCCCGGCCTGATTCGCCTGGTCCTGCCACTCAAAAAAGAAATGGTTGCAATTTTTCATAAAAATATAAAAATTAATGAAAAATTGGACCCTGATTCCTATCATATCGAAATTGGTCCGAAAGTGAAACAATTGATTGTGGGTGAAAGATAGCATGATAGATGTCTCCATTGTGGTTCCGGCATATAACGAGAAAGAATCGCTTCCCGAACTGATTCTGCAGATTGAAGAAACCATGATACCTTTGCAGTTGAAGTATGAAGTCATTATCGTGGATGACGGCAGCAACGACGGCACATTGGAAACCCTGCGGACATTGAAGGAGCAGTTCAAGCCGCTGAAGGCCATCAGTTTCCGCAGAAATTACGGGAAAAGCGCCGCGTTGTCCGAGGGATTTAAAATCGCGCAGGGCAAATATGTTTTCACCATGGATGCGGACTTGCAGGACGATCCCCATGAAATCCCAGAAATGATTTCAAAACTTGAAGAAGGCTACGATCTGGTCTCGGGTTGGAAAAAGAAACGCTACGATCCAATCACCAAAACCATACCCTCTAAATTTTTTAATTTTGTGACCTCCCTGATGACTGGTGTGCGCCTGCATGACTTCAACTGCGGATTAAAAGCATACCGGCAGGAAGTCGTGAGGGATTTGCAGGTCTATGGCGAACTCCACCGCTTTCTTCCGGCCCTGGCCCACTGGAATGGCTATCGTGTCACCGAAAAAGTGGTTCAGCACCATCCCCGCAAATTTGGGGTTACCAAATTCGGCCTCTCCCGTTTCTTTAACGGGTTTTTTGATCTGATGACTGTCATTTTTATAACCCGCTACAAGACCACGCCGCTGCATATTTTTGGAATGACCGGTCTGCTCGCTTTTCTGATTGGATTTGGCATCGAGCTTTATCTGACGATCCGCTGGTTCATGGGCGAGGGAATCCGCAACCGGCCTCTCTTTTTCCTGGGTATTTTGACAATTATCGTGGGCGTCCAGTTCATTTTCTTCGGACTGCTGGGTGAAATGTTATCTGCGCATTTTTCCGAAGGTGTGGAATATATTATCAAGGAAAAGATAGACTGACCAGCGAAAGTGTTGAAATCCCAGCTGCGTTGTTGTAGTTGATTTACCCCCTGAAGACTGGCGCTAATCTTAAGTATGTTGCCTGCGGATGCCGGCCTTTGCTTTTGGGGGGAACTTCCAATTTTCGTTGGCATCATCTTATTTTCTCTCTAAAGTCGTTTTTTTGAAGAGGGCGCCGTGTCACGAATTATCGGATCTTTGCCGATCACAAAAATCAAATCGAAGCAATTTTGCTGAAAAACTTTTTTAATCTGATGCTAAATCTTATTATATTTTTTGAAAACATTTATCGAACTATTCCGGAGGCGTGATATGTCCCGAATTATTGATCCTCATTCCCTGGCGGAAACCTTGTCCGGTATCATTTCCGAGAAGCATCAGATTTCCAAATTGTATGTGGACCTGACCATCGGAAAACTCTATCGCGTAAAAACAGGCGGTCATCTGGATTTCGGCGGCAGCGAATTCGAAGCAGGATCTCTGGAACCGTGTCTGCCGGTAAAAAAGGAGCCGGAAGACTCCTACGGCTGGTGGGAACTGCACGAGGGATATTTCTTAATAGAATATAATGAACATTTCAGGCTTCCGGAAAACCGGATTGCCATTGTTCAGCCTCATTCCCATCTGCTGGCCAGCGGCTGCTCTCATATAACCCTCACAACTCCCGTGATAGATAACGATTTCAGGGTCCCGTTATGGATTCCAAAAATCGGGATTCACATCAAAGAGAATGCCCGCGTTTCAAGCGCCATGATTCTGGAATTTTAGCTGTCTATTTGATATATCGTGGGATTGAATTTCCGGAATATCATTTATTCTTGATTTCGCCTAATTCAGATAGCTTAATTGTTCTTAAGACAAATTAAAAAAGGGAGCTTTTGAATGGAACAGTCGATCACAGAAGCACAGCCGCAGGAAAGCAGAATTCTGGATAATATTCAGAATATCAGTAACAACATGACCGGCTGGCTCAAATTTCTGGGTCTAATGAATATTATCTCCGGGGCATTATCAGCGATCAGTCTTGTTGGGATTATTGTCGCCTGGCTTCCCATCTGGCTGGGTATTTTGTTGTTGCAGGCAGGTAACCGGATTTCGAATGCCCGCTTCACAAATAATCGCGCCGAGCTTGTTCAGATGATGGACAAACTGCGCCTTTATTTTGTTATTCAGGGAATCCTGATTATTGTGATGATTGCGGTTGTGATTATTGGATTTGTAATGTTCGGCAGTTTCTTCTCCAGGATGGCGGGGAACATGCAGCAGTTCTGATAACGATTGATATCAGCCTTGGAACGGGAAGATCTAAAAAATTATAGACTCAGCATAAGTGACCATTGGGCGGCATACGTATCCTGCGCAATATGCCGCCCGATTTGTTTTGTCCTGCCCTATACCTAAAGCAAATTGCTGGCGAGATCCGCCAGCAGGGAGCGCTCGCCTTTTTCCAGCGTCACATGCGCATATAGCGACTGACCCTTCATCCGGTCAATAAGGTAGGTAAGCCCATTGGACTGGGCATCCAGATAGGGGGTGTCTATCTGGTAGGGGTCACCCGTGAAGATGATTTTTGTGCCTTCACCCGCCCGCGTGATGATGGTCTTCACTTCATGGGGGGTCAGGTTCTGGGCTTCATCCACGATAAAGAAGATCTTCTCCAGACTCCTCCCGCGGATATATGCAAGGGGTGCAATGAATAGTTTTTCATGCTCAAGCATCTCACCGATGCGCGCCAGCGCCTTATCGTTTTCATTAAATTGATTTTTTATCACATTCAGGTTATCATAAAGCGGCTGCATGTATGGGTCCAGTTTTGCTTCCAGATTTCCGGGCAGATATCCCAAATCCCTGTTTGAGAGGGGAATGATGGGTCGCGCCAGGTATATCTGCTGGAAACTTTTTCGTACTTCCAGTGCCGCCGCCAGGGCCACGAGAGTTTTCCCTGTTCCTGCCTTGCCGGAGAGGCTGACCAGCAGGACATCTGGATTCATGAGCGCATGCAGGGCAAAAGTCTGCTCTGCGTTACGGGGAGAGATGTTGTAGGCGCTGCGCTTTTCCACTCTCTGAAGGCTGTTGGTCACGGGATTGTAATATGCCAGCACTGATTTCTGCTGGTTTTTGAGAATGAGATATTCATTGGGAAAAATCTGACTCAATTGTGTTTCCTCGGGTGACAGATAACCTTCCGACTGATACAGCCGGTCAATGAGGTCGGATGGAAAATCCTGGACAATCCGTCTTCCTGTATACAATTTTTTGATGTCCTGAATTCTGTCCGTGTAATAATCCTGTGCCCGGATGCCAAGTGATTTTGCCTTCAAACGGAGGTTGACGTCTTTCGAAACAAATATGACCTCATGCTTCTGCCGCTGATGGGTCAGATAGAGCGCCACGCTCAGGATACGGTGATCGTTGGTCATCTCAGAGAAAATGTTGTTCACATCCGGTTCGTTCTGATGATTGGCCAATATCTGAATTTTCCCCTTGCCGGTTCCCAGGGATACGCCGCCTTTTACCAATTTGTCGCCCGCCAGGCCGTCCAGAATGCGGATAAACTCCCGGGCATTGTAATGAATCTGATCCTGTCCCCGCTTAAAGCTGTCCAGTTCTTCCAGAACCGTGATGGGGATTGCGATGTCGTTGTCCTGAAAACTGTGGATGCAATTATAATCATGCAGGATTACATTGGTATCCAGTACGAAGAGTTTTTTAGTCATATTCTGTTACCAGTTTCATTTTTCGAATCGCCTCGTCAATGCCCTTCTTCTGAATAG
>JARRQT010000205.1:0-6295 GCA_037381445.1 Calditrichia bacterium | reverse complement strand
ACCGTGCTCGATCAAATAATCCCACTCTACCCATACCGGACCATTCCAGTAACCGGTTGGATTATAATATGGGTCATCAGCCGAAAGAGAAGGGACACCGTATTCCCTCCAGAATTTCGACGAATCCGTTAGCTTCTTCACCAAAATCTCCGCCTGGCTTTTGCTCGCTACACCTGCCCATAAAGGAAGAAAACCAATTATCTCCTGTCGTTTTAAATCATTGGTCTTTTTGAATGTAAAATCATTATCCTTCTTATCCACATTATAATAGAAACCAGTTTCAGCATCCCACATGGTTTCATTGATCTTTTTCTTCCGCTTCGCGGCGTCATCTGCCCATTGTCTAGCCTCGTTCTGCAAACTAAGTTCTTTCGCCATAGATTCCAGCGATTTTGCTTCCAGTACCAGCATGCAATTTAGGTCCAGTCCTTCAAAATTGCTCGGCCAGCCCACTTCATCCCAAACCGCCACCAGGGCATCCCGCACAGACTCCAGAACTGCATGGGCACCCCATTCACACAAGCCATCATTGTCGCTATCCCGATTGGCAACATAATAATTGTAGAATTTCTTGCTGGATTCGTACATATCGTTTAAAAATTTATGGTCCTTTGTTATTTTATATATTTCCCAGTTCTGCCAGGCATACCATGGTGCAGATGTAGTCAATTGACCATTTGTCGGGATAGTTTCATCCAGATAAGAGCCGGTCCGGTAATTAATATACCCATCCTTGTGTTGTCGTTCCTCATACACACGCTGCGAATTCATTGCGCTCACAGGATTCATGTAAGCATAAGCCAGCATGGTCAGACTCTCGTGAAATACCTGTCCGCCATGACCCCATCCCCAGGATGGTTCGCGTGAAAATACATAATAATTATAGCTGGATTTACCTTCAGGTGGCAACATTACCTGGCGCATCAAACTAAAGGCGCTATAATAAAGCATTTCTTTTTCGGGATCAGTAAAATTCAAATGCGGAATCGCACTAAACATCTGCTCATTTTCTGCCACATATTTATTGACATTTATATTGAGAACGGTATCAGCTTCCGAGATAAGCGCTTCGGGGGTTTTGTCCATTCTTGAAACCGCCCGGACTATTCTGAGATTTTTCACAGCTCCAGGTGCCAAGGTAATTTGTGTTGGCATGGCAATTACACGGCATAAATCTCTTACGTCGTTTTTTAACTGATCAGGATATCGAATGTCTGTCAGGAAGTCGCTGCCAGCAATATTATTGATCTCAGATGTTGGCATGCTCTTATTCCCGTCTTCATCCACCGCAACGACAACATACCCGTAAACCTGATCACCCTGAATATTCTTGTCGGTGTAGAAATCTTTATCCAGATTCGCTGCAACCAGTTGATATGTCCCGCCCTGGCGATAGTCTCTTCGATAAATGTTATACGTAAGTGAGGTATCGACTTTTTTCCAGAATAGCCGCATTTCCGTGCCGCTTCCCCAAATATCACGCCCTATACCAGTCGCCGTCTGAATCCAATCATGATGTTTCAATTCAAGGTCCCTGCGGACCATGTTTTCTTTTTCCATATTTTTGACAGTATCCGTCAGAGTAGCACTTTCGCCAGTTTCTCTGCATATGAAGCGAATTGTGTAAACATCACCATCTTTTAAATTCCTAAAATTTCCCATTTCAATTCCATAGAAACCATAGGGGGTAATGTTTTCATCCGCACTCCCCCATCGTGGCGCTGTGCCAGTGAGTATTTGGGTGGTATCATTTTTAAGGGTGACAACAATCTCAGGGGCCGGATCTTTGTGACGGCAACGTTCACCGTTGGGATGCGACAATTTTCCCCATACAACGTATTGGGGTTTCTTTTCAAGATCGATTTCCTGTGGGATGGTAACCTGGCCCCATTTGTAGCTGCGATAACTGGTCATTCTGGAGGGTTTCTCCGAGATTAGCAATACATCCCTGACCGGATTCACATATGGGATATCATGCCCCAACACCCAACCGTCCGGTAATTCTTCATGGCTAAAACTGATCGCATTTTTCTCTGAATGGAATGCAACATCATTATAGACCCGGTAATTGTTCTGCAAAAATGGGATTATCTGAAATTCAATGACGCTTTCGCCAGTATTGTTTAATTCCAGATCCCAAAAAGCCTCATGGGAACTGTGAACAACAAAGGCGGCATCTACCCGCAAATTTTTGAATGGATAATAATAATATTTTACCAAATCAGGATAATTTACCGTCACAATTGGCTCAGCAGAAAGGTCGTTCAATTTATAAACAAAAGAAGCATCTTTTTTAAAGGCGAGGCATAGATCACCGCCCGTATCGGTTATAAAATCAGCGCCCCTGCTGGTATCGTTTAATACCAAATGGTACCCTTCATCCAATGTAAATTCGGAACGTTCCATAGCTGCTGCATAAGTTGTGTAAATGGGCGAATCCTTAGTCGCCGAAAGATTTGACAGAAATGGTTTATTTCCATCAGCAAGACTCAACGAGAAAAGCAAAAACATCAGAATTGCTATGACAGAAATTAATTTTAATCTCATACGTTGGCATCTCCAATTTTTATATTCGATACTCTCTATTCTCTGCATCTCTTTTAACTTTTTTATCATTCTCGTAAATAAATCATTCGCAGCGCCAGAAGTCTCGGTATTCAGTTTTTGCAATATTTTATTTTTGCCACCACATGGTCTGCATTGGGGTTAATCCTTATTTCGCTTGAATTAAAGTCTTTCCATATCTGTCCGTCAACATTTGTCGATTGAATTTGGATTTCCTTAGGCACCCTTAAAATGATTGTCTTAAACTTGCGGCCATTTTCTGATAATTCCCATTCTATCAAATTTGCGGACCTGTTGTAAGTCTGCGAAAATCCGAATTGCCCCTTATAAGTTGGAGCCATATCAATACCAACCCGGCAACCTTCCGATAGCCAGTGCCAGGGAATGCCGGCACCGACGATAAGAGAATCATTTTTTTCATACAGCAGCATTGTGCGAAGCATATTAATGTAATCCGCGGCAACCCAGCCGTGCGGCATATCGCCTGCCGCAAATTTAACCGTTGACGAATCCAGTTTTTCTCCCCAGGAATACACTCCTGGAAAAGTTTGATGTTCAAGGTGCCAGCGAAGAATCGTTTGGGTCCGTTCCGGATGATCCAATAATAAATAACAGGTTCCCAGCTCAAATGCATAAGGCCAGTAGCCGCCTTGATGGTAATATGCCCCATTATAGGGTGCAATCCATTTTTGCCAGTAGTAATCAAATGATCTTTGAATCAAATTGTTCTCATCAGGGTAAATGCCACCAGGCCAGACGACAGGACTACTCCCCCGGGCCATTGAAGAACCATATAAATCCTCAGGGCCATTTGGTATCCATTGAATATTATGGCTATTTTGAAGTTTTTTTATCAAGTGAAATGTATTTTTCTTTAATTTCATCGCCTTTTGATAGTAGTCATGTGCAACTTCTGGTTTTGATATTTTTCCAGCCATCCATGCTGCATCCTGAAGGCCTCTGATTGCCCAGAAATCATCCCAGAAATGATGCCAATCCTCAGAACCTAGGTCCTCTGCGGCCCAGGATTCTGGCAACAGACCATCAGAAAAGGAGTTTTGAAGCGAATCCAGAAATTCAACTCCTTTTTTTATCTGAGGCCAATACTTTTTGATAAGCATCACGTTATCTGTAAACCGGACATATTCAGCCAGGGTATAAAGCGCTTCTCCTTGAGAATCCCATTCCCTGTATCCGGTCTGTTTAAAATTCAAATTAAAAATCGGTGGGAATTCACCATTTGATCTCTGTGCACGCATTAGAATACCTATGGTCTGTTCTGCAAAATCAAAAAATCCGTTTCGCAAAAGTGCGGAAAGAATATAAGCCGTATCGCGATAATAGCACTGATCATAGGCTGAGGGACCAGGATGAGGCATTCCTTTATCAGCATTGATCAGCAAATAGGCAAGTGATGCATAATATGCCTGCATGACCGTTGAATCCGGGACAGAAATCGCTACATTTCTCAGACGATCAATCCAATGAGATTTGTAAAACTCTGATCCTGCTTGATGAAGCAGCTTATACCCGGCTTGGGATGAGCTTATCTCACCGAGAGGAAGTCTGAAATTTATAATATTTTTTCCCGGTCGTATATTAACCGGCCAACTCACGACAGCGGCATTTAATTTCAGCAGAGAATCTCTTTCTGAAAAAGAATTTGGCGATTTTTGCCTGAGCACTGAGTAAGTCGAAATATCGCCCGGAGATTCTTTAAAGTTTAGGATAGAGACAGGTTTTTCAATTATTGATTTCGGTTTTCCCAGACTGCTCCAGACCGGGAGGGTGCCATTCACCATTAGGTAGTCTCCCGAAACCGAAACGCTGTCGAGCGCGCCTGTGCGCCCGGTAGCACGATAGGGTCTAACTGCAAGAAATATTCTTCCGGCAAACGATCTTCTATTATATGATTGAATTCCATAGCCAATGTGGATTACCCCTTCGGGGAAGTGAATTGAGTCATCTGGTAGTACGGCAAACTTTTGGATAATCTTTATCTTTTGATCTCCGAACTGTAATATTGGGAATGGAATATATCCATCGGTCAAATGCCAGTGAAGAGAGTCCGGAGCATTCGCCTCAGGGGCATAGATTTTTCCTTCGTCAGTCCTCAACCATATGGAGAATGCAAATGGCCAGTCCTTACTCCCCAACGCGCCATCCCGGCTGACAATTCCTTCAGCGACCGCTTCCTCAAGACCAATGGCCGTCCATGCAATGCCTTCATTTTTTAGCCAGAAAGGCCACAAGGCATCTGGCTTTTCTTTTGCCAAAACGGACAAACGCTCGTCTGTGGTCATGAAATAAGAGGAATCGGATGCAATCGCCACGGGCGCTTTATGGATTCCCCCACCGCCCTGCCAATCCACCACACGAAATACTATGGAGTGTCTTCCCGGAAATAATAAGTGAGTGACATCATGAATTGATTTCTTTCCATAAAAGGTATCATTGGCCAACTTGTTTCCAAAATGACCCGCCCATTGTCCGTCAATCCAAAAATCAAATTCATCATCTACACCACCAAGACCCAGCAGGATTGGGTTGCCGCAAAAATGATCCGGCACATCGATGACGTTTCGATACCAGCCCGTGCCATCATAGCCAGCATATTTTTCAACACTTTCCCAGAATGAAGGGATCTGAACTTTCTCCCAGCTATCATCATTATAACCTGGCGATTCCCATTTTTTTGCGATGCCCTCATTTTCAGGATCAATTCTAAACTTCCATCGTCCCGACAAATCCAGGTAGACAGGGTTTTGTGCAAACAGCCATCCGACTCCGCATAGCAGAAAAACACATATTATGTTATTATGAATTCTGAACAAAATTTATTATCCTGCCTCTGTTCTCAGAGATAAAATTCCTGCAATTAAATTTCCAACCATTACATTATTGTGTAAAATCATTAACTGCTTCTTCAGTTATTTAACCGGGGTAATCCATTTGGAGAATACCCCGGCCAGTCTTGGTCTAATTCATCCTAATCTGCTGATTTAGGTTATTTTAGCAGTAACATTTTTGAGGTTTTGACAAAACCATCTGCCTGTATTCTGCAGAAGTAGAAACCGCTGCTCAAGCGATTTCCGTACTTGTCTCTGCCATTCCATTCAACTTTAAAAGAGCCAGATGATTGATGCTTATCCACTAAAACCTTTACTTCTTGCCCCAAAGAATTATAAATGATCAATTTTACATGCGTTAATTTTGGTAAATCATATTCAATCATTGTTGTCGGGTTAAAGGGATTGGGGAAATTTTGTTTCAAGGCAAATGTGCGGGGAATTTCACCGCCATTCTCTGCAATTCCCGTAATTCCCTCGCCTTCATAGGCGCCCATATCAGGCGCAGCGCCTTCATAGGGCAGGCCAACATCGACGCCGGCATCAATCGCCGGACTACCTGCCAGCAGCCGGTAATCACCGTTTGCCCCGTCCACAAACATCGGGTCTGCCGTCACATTGTTACCATCGTCAGCCGTCACACTCAGGGCATCGGTCTCGTTATTGAAATACAAGTTATTGGAGGCGTAAAGAAAGCTATCTCCGGCACGGATCATTCCCACATAATTGTCCACAAAAATATTATTCTTTACCGTCATCACTCCGTCTGATCCGCCATCACCGGCCTGATAAACACCGCTGTTATCTCCATAGGGACTCAATGTATCTGTTGCCACTACTGTATTATTGTAGAAGTCCACAAATCCATAGGATAATACCGC
>JARRQT010000204.1:0-6426 GCA_037381445.1 Calditrichia bacterium | reverse complement strand
GCATAGGATTCGAAATCCGGGTAGCGGTCCAGATGATTTGCCGTCAGATTCATGATTACGGAAATCCGGGGATGAAAGCTTTCAATGGTCTCCAACTGGAAGCTGCTGATCTCCAGCAGAACCGGACCATTTGGCGTCGATCCGGAAACCATTTCCGCGAACGGCTGGCCGATATTTCCGGCGACGATAGTTCCGGGACTCCACTGCCGCAGGATTTCGCCGCTTAATGTGGTGGTGGTGGTTTTCCCGTTTGAACCGGTAATGGCGATGATCGGCGATCGGCAGAACCAGGAAGCCGCTTCGATTTCACCTACAATGGGGATCTGCTTTTTTGCCGCTTTTTGCAGTACCGGAATGGTTAACGGCATTCCCGGGCTGATGCAAATCAAATCCGACTGCAAAACAGCATCGGTGTGCGCTCCTGTTTCCACCCGGATGCCCAGCGGCGCCAGTTTTTCCATGGGCAGAGAGAGCTCGTCCACGGATTTTATATCGCTCAATAAAACCTGCGCCCCTGCCCGGGCCAGAAGGGAGGCCACAGCAATCCCGCTGCGGGCCGCGCCTAGAACAGCCACCCGGATTCCTTTCAACTGGCTGATGTTCGATGCTGCATTTTCAGAAATCTTAAACATACTCAAATACCGGATTCCCGATTTAGTTCGGGATAATAAATCTCTTGGTTTTCCTCTTAATCTTGATTTTCATCTTAATTTTCATGTTTCGCTTCCCCCAATTTTTGATTTATTCTCTTTGCATAAATCACAAAGAAATATTCAAGCCCCTATTTCTATCTGATTTTGAAGGTGGTCAGCGTCAGAAGCGCCAGCAAAATCCCGATGATCCACAGCCGGGTTACCACTTTGGCTTCGTGCCACCCTTTCAATTCAAAATGGTGATGCAGCGGCGCCATATTAAACAGCCGCCGCCCTGTCCCGTATTTTTTCCGGGTATATTTAAAATAGGTGGTCTGAATAATCACCGAAACGGCTTCCGCCACAAATACTCCCCCGATCAGAACCAGCAGGATTTCCTTTTTAACCAGCACTGCAAGCGTCCCCAGCGTGCTGCCCAGGGCCAGCGCTCCCGTATCACCCATAAAAACTTCCGCCGGATATGCGTTATACCACAGAAAACCCATGGCTGCCCCCACCACTGCCATGCAATAGACGGTCAGTTCGCCGGAACCGGGCAGATAAATGATGTTCAGATAATCACTGAAATTTATATTTCCCGTCACATAGCTGATCCCGGCAAATGCCAGCATTGCAATCGCGATGAGTCCGGTGGCCAATCCGTCCAGACCGTCGGAGAGATTGACCGCATTGGATGTTCCCGTAATTACCAGAATGACAACCGGGATATAAAACACCCCAAAATCGATTTCGAAATTTTTAAAAAAAGGCAGACTGGTATTGGAGTTTATCCCCTGCACCACAAAATGGTGATTGAAGAAAAGGAACGCACCGATAAACAAACCCAGTCCAATTTGTCCGACCAATTTGTAACGGCCCACCAGCCCTTTTTTGTATTTCTTTATGGTCTTTAAATAGTCGTCCAGAAAGCCTACCAGACCCATCCACAAGGTGGAGATAAAGATAAGCTGGATGTAAAAATTGCTGATCCTTGCCCACAACAATACACCAAGCACAACGCCCACCAGAATGATGATACCGCCCATGGTCGGCGTTCCGGCTTTCTGCAGGTGGGACTGCGGTCCGTCACTGCGGATTTCCTCGCCAATCTGGTTATTGCGCAGCATACGTATGATTTTAGGCCCAATGAACAGACTGAAGATCAATGCCGTGATCGCAGCCAGGGCAGCCCGCACCGTAATGTAACGGAACAGGTTAAATCCAAAATAAACATCCTTGAATTGATACAGTAAATCACCAAGCATTAATTACTCCGGATATGTAAATCAGCGAGCACTTTCTCCATTGCCATTCCCCGCGATCCCTTGATCAGCAGCGCGTCTCCGGCAGCGGCATTATCGGATATTGCCGCGGCGATTTCTTCATGGGTGCGGAACCAGCGGACTTTGCCGGGCCAGTTAGCATCATTGGACAGAACTTCCCCAATCAACCGGCTCTTTTCCCCGTAGCAGTACACAAAATCCACAGATTTGTCTTTGAGGAATTGGCCCACCTGTTTATGTTCATTCTCACTCAATTCGCCCAATTCCAGCATATCTCCGATAACGGCAAACCGCCGGGCGCCGTTTTGCAGCGGCAATTCACACAGAAAACCGATAGCAGCCCGGACAGATTCGGGGTTTGCGTTATAGGCGTCGTTAATAATGAGCAGATCATTTTCCCGGAACACTTCCATCCGCTGCCGAACCGGGCGAACTTTCTCCATGCCCGTTCGGACATCGGAAGCGGAAATCCCCATCTCCAGCCCAACTGCCGCAGCCAGCAATCCGTTCAGCACGTGGTGCCGCCCAGGGACCTGCAACTGAATCGAGGGTCCGCCATTTACCCGAAAACTCATTTTGCCCAATTCATCCATGGAAAGATTTTCTGCGGTGTAATCCGCACCATTACCGAAACCGAAGGTCCGTATTACCAGATCTTCGCGGGAATAGCTTCGCAGGAATTCATCTTCACCATTGATGAAAATGACACCGGACTTACCCACTCCGTCAAACAGGGCGCGTTTTTCTTTGAAAATGTTTTCTTTCGAACCAAAATAGCCAATATGCCCGCTGCCGATATTCGTAATGGCGGCATGGGTCGGGTTGACAATCCCGCTCAGCCGGGCAATTTCGCCGGGGTGATTGGTGCCCATCTCCACCACAGCGATTTCCGTATCGGAATCCAATTGAAAAAGCGTCAGCGGAACCCCGATAAAATTATTTTCGTTGCCCTCGGTCCTGACCACCCGGAATTTTGTTGCCAGCACCGAGGCGAGCATCTCCTTGGCGGTGGTTTTGCCCGAGGAACCGGTAATCCCGATCACCGGAATGGTGAAAAGAGAGCGGTACCATCCGGCCAGTTCCATTAAAAAGTCGAGGGTATTCGTCACTATCAGCATAGGATCGCGGGGTGATGCGAACGCCTGTTCGCCTTCTTCATCCGCCACAACGCCGCAGGCACCCTTTTCCAGGGCGTTTTTCAGGAACTGATGCCCGTCAAATTTTTCTCCGCGCAAAGCAACAAACAGCTCACCTTCCCGGGTTTTGCGGGAATCGGTACTGATCCCTTTTATGTAAAAATCATCCGGCAGATTTTTCACCTTCCGGACGGTTTTTGTAATCTCCCAAAATGCTGTCAGCGGAACACTTTTCATTTCCTAAAAATGCTTTCTTTTCGAATCAAAAAACTTCCATTCAATCAAATATCAATTTCCCAGCCCTTTTCCCGGAAAAAATCGCGAACAATCTGATGGTCATCGAAGGGATTTCGTTTCCCGGCAATCTCCTGGTATTTTTCGTGTCCCTTCCCCGCAATCACTACCGCATCCCGTTTATTGGCCCGGCTCAATGCCTCGTGAATGGCCTCTTTGCGGTCGGGAATTACGGTCACCTTGTTCCTGTCATATATCCCCTGCAGAATATCATTGATGATTGCATTTGGGTCTTCGGAACGGGGATTATCGCTGGTGATGACAACCTGGTCCGCAAAATCTTCGGCAGCCTTTCCCATCTGGGGCCGCTTCCCTTTATCACGGTCTCCCCCGGCGCCAAAAACCACGATGAGATTATGGGGACGCGTTTCAAGCACCGCCCCGAGGATGTTCTGCAGTCCCTGCGGCGTATGAGCATAATCGATATAAACGGAAAAACCCGCGGAAGTGGAGTAGCGCTCGCAGCGGCCAGGCACCCTCAGCAGTCCACGCACACCATCCACGATATAATTTTCCTGCAATCCGAGACTTATCGCCACCGTCACCGCCGCCATAATATTGTAGATATTGAAATTCCCCAACAGTGCGCTTTCCAAATGTACCATTCCGGATGGAATGCGCAGCTGGAGTTGCAGCCCTTCCCGTTTTATACGATGAGAAACGTAGCTTACCGTCGCTGAGGGATCTTGCATGGAAAAAGTAAAGAATTCACCTTTGCTTGCCTGGCGTATTCTTCTGCTGTAGGGATCATCCGCATTCAAAACTGCTTTCTGATTTTCGCCAAAAGTCTCGAATAATTTCCGCTTGGCCAGAAAATATTTTTCCTCGGTTTCGTGAAAATCCAGATGGTCCCTGCCCAGATTGGTAAAAACGCCGGCAACAAAGGGAATTCCCTCAACCCGGTGCAGAGATAACGCATGCGAGGAAACCTCCATCACAGCACTTTTCAGACCGGCATTCACCATCCGGGAGAACAGGCGAAGCAAATCCAGCGATTCCGGCGTGGTCCTTTCCGCCGGTTCCCACTGTTTTCCGTCAAAATATTCCACAGTCGAAACCAGACCGGGACTCCAGTGGGCCTGTTTCAGAATAGAATGTATCAAATAGGCAGTGGTTGTTTTTCCGTTGGTGCCGGTAATTCCGATCAGCTTCAACTTATGATCGGGATAGTTGAAAAAAATCCGGGCAATTTGTGGGAGTGCGCGGCGCGTATCGGCAACCTTGACAAAGGCAGCTCCCGGCAATTCCACATCCTTTTCAACAAAAAACACTCTGGCGCCCTTTTCATAGGCCTGGTGGATAAAATCGTGCCCGTCCGTCCGGTATCCCCTGATTGCGATAAAGGCTGCGTCGGGCTCAACAAGCCGGGAATCGTACTGGAGATCCCGTACAAAGCGGTTGGTGTCGCCCCGGACATCTAAAGTTTTTATTTTCTGCAGCAGTTTATTCAAAGCAATCATGAAGGCTCACACATCAGTTTTACGACCCGTTTTTCATCAATTTTTGTCCCGGCCCGCGGGATTTGATTTACAACAATGCCATGCCCTTCAATCTGGGGATTCAGATTAAAGGTCATCAATACATCCATCGCTTCTTTCAGGGATAATCCTTTGAGAGAGGGCATTTCAACATCCCGACCTGCGGATGCACTATTCAGATACAGACGAATTCTGTCAATCTTCCCATCTTTTCTTATCTTTTCCTGCTTCACAACAAAATCACCCTTGCCGACCAATTCGATATCGAACCCGCAGGATTTCAGAATCCTGCGTGCCGTTTCGGCATTAAGCTTTTCAACGCGCGGAATATAATTAATGTCCCCGGTATTTTCCACTTGTTTTATATCTACGCCGGGGGCGGATTGGACCGCCGCCAGACTCATGATCCGGCGGGCCATATTACGGAAAGCGGGGGCGGCCACCAGTCCGCCATAATAATAACCTTTTGGCTGACGAACCATTACTAGTAGCGCAAAGTGCGGATTCTCGGCCGGAAAATAACCAACAAAAGAAGCCAGGTGTTTGCTCCGGTCATAACGCCCCGTGCTTGCATCATAAAGCTGGGCGGTCCCGGTTTTTCCGGCCACGGATAAACCATCTAGCATCGCCTGCTGTCCGGTGCCTTCTTCAACTACGCCCACCAATATTTCACGCATCAGTTCAGTGGTTTCCGGGGACAATACCTGCCGAATCACCTGTGTATGATTTGAGGCGATCACCCGATGATCGTTTCCGTAAACCGCCTTCATCATATAAGGCTGCAGCAGTTTTCCGCCATTGGCCAGGGAGGAATAGGCATTTATCAATTGCAGGGGAGTGACGCCAACCTCATAGCCGATGCTCATGTAGTAGTTGGTGGTTCGGGTAAATTCATTCAATGAATGAAGAATGCCGGCGCTCTCCCCGGGAAGATCAACGCCGGTAACCATTCCGAAACCAAAATTTCGTGCATAACGGTAGATGGTGTCGCGTTCAAGCTTTTCAGCGATTTTCATGGTCCCGATATTGCTGGAATGTTCGAACACCTTGCGGGCGGTGAGCCATCCGTACTTTTTATGATCCAGAACCGGCTGACCGAAGAGATTGAAGCGTCCGTTTTCGCAGAAGACAATATCTCTGTCCAGATTGAGATTCAGACATTCCAGGGCAGCAGAAAATGTGACGATTTTAAATGTGGAACCCGGCTCGAACACATCGGTCACCGCCCTGTTCTTTAACGACGAGAGCGCATATTGATTGGGAGTATTGGGATCGAACTGGGGATAGTTGGCGAGTGCCAGAAATTCCCCGGTCCCGGGATCCATCAGAACCGCGACGCCTTCCTCGGCCTTGTTCTGCTCCACCGCATTTTTCAGTTCATCTTCCAGAATGGTCTGATAATCCATATCAATGGTCAGCATGATATCCAACCCGTCAATGGGATCCTCGCCTGTGTAATCCAGATCGAGCAGTTTCTGACCCAGGGCATCTTTCTGATATATCTTCCAGCCCGATTTTCCCTGCAGATAGCGGTTATACTGATATTCTATTCCGCCCAGCGGACGGTTATCAACATCACAAAAACCGATGAAATGGGCGCCGT
>JARRQT010000203.1:0-6445 GCA_037381445.1 Calditrichia bacterium | reverse complement strand
GCATGAGAATCCGGTTGGATATGAATCCGGGATAATCGTTTACTTCCACCGGCGCTTTTTCCAGCGTTTTGGCGATGTCAAATACCGCAGTGGCGGTTTTGTCGCTGGTAGCTAATCCCCGGATGATTTCCACCAGTTTCATGACCGGCACCGGATTCATAAAATGCATTCCCACAAATTTATCCGGACGGCCGGTGGCGGCCGCCAGGGTGGTAATCGAAATCGAGGATGTATTGCTGGCGATTATGGTATCCGGACCGCAAATTTTATCGACTGTGGTGAAAATGTCTTTCTTCACTTTGAGGTCTTCGGTAGCCGCTTCAATGACGAGGTCCGCTTCGCGGCAGTCTTCCAGCGTTATGGAAGTCTGAATGCGGGCAAGCGTCTGTTTTGCTTTTTCTTCCGAAATTGTCTCCTTTTTGACCTGTCGCTGCAGATTGTTTTTGATGGTCTCCAGACCCCGCTCGCAATACTCTTCGCGGATATCCATTAAAATCACATTATATTCGTGCAGAGCAAAAACATGCGCGATGCCGTTTCCCATCGTGCCGCTGCCAATCACCATGATGTTTTTAATATCCATATTATTGCCCCTCCGATTTACAACATTTCCACTAAAACAGCAACAGCTTCCCCGCCGCCGATGCAAAGGGAGGCGATGCCGTTTTTGCCGCCGATCCGCTTAAGATTGTACAGCAACGTGGTCAAAATGCGGGAACCGCTTGCGCCAATGGGATGTCCCAGTGCCACAGCGCCGCCTGCTATATTTACTTTATTCACATCCAGTCCGAGAATCTGGTTCACAGCCAGACTCACAACTGCAAATGCCTCGTTGATTTCATAGAGATCAATATCATCTTTATCCAAATTCGTTTTTTTGAGAAGTGAACCGATCGCATCCGCGGGGGCCGTCGTAAACCACTCAGGATCCTTGGAAGCGCTTGAATAGTCAATTATTTTGGCGAGCGGTTTCAGATTCAGTTTTTCAGCGGTTTCCCGGGCCATCACCAGAACAGCGGAGGCCCCATCGTTAATTTTTGAAGCATTCGCCGCTGTTACGGTTCCTTCTTTTTCGAAAGCAGGCCGCAAGGAGGAAATTTTCTCGAATTTCACTTTTGCCGGTTCCTCGTCCGCATCTACAACAATATCACCTTTCCGGGTTTTAACAGTCAAGGGCAATATTTCATCTTTAAACCAGCCTCTCTCCTGTGCCTCCAGTGCCCGTTTATAGCTCAAAACAGCAAATTCATCCTGCGCCTCGCGGGGAACATTGCATTCCCGTGAGCATAATTCCGCCGCATTACCCATATGATAATTATTGTAAACATCCCACAAGCCATCATGAACCATTCCGTCAACAACATCCCCGTTACCCATTCGGTATCCAAACCTGGCTTTGGGCAAATAGTAAGGGACATTGGACATGCTTTCCATACCGCCCGCCACGATGATATCCGCATCACCCAATGCAACTGACTGGGCAGCCAGCATCACCGCTTTCAATCCCGATCCGCATACTTTGTTAATGGTCATACAGCCGACCGAAGTCGGAAGACCCGCGAAAATGGCTGCCTGCCGTGTCGGCGCCTGGCCTTCACCGGCGGTGAGGACATTCCCCATGATGACTTCATCAACCTGATCGGGCTTCACTCCGGCCCGCTGCAGAACTTCTTTGATAACAAAGCTGCCCAGTTGGGTGGCCGAAAATGATGAAAGTGATCCTCCGTACGAGCCGATCGGTGTGCGAACCGCCCCCGTAATAACCACTTCGCGAATATTCTTCATTTTATGCCCCTTCATTGTTTTTGCGATTGTCATAGGCGTGGATGATATCACGCACCAGCCGGTGCCTTACCACATCCGATTTATCGAGATACACGAATCCTATTCCTTCGATACCCTTTAGAACACTCTGGATCTCCACCAAACCCGATATGGCATCGTGCGGCAAATCTATCTGCGTAACGTCACCGTTGATGATGGCGCGGGAATTTACTCCCAGACGCGTCAGACACATCTTCATCTGCATGGAAGTTGAATTCTGCGCTTCATCAAGAATCACAAATGCATTGTTCAAAGTTCTTCCCCGCATATAGGCCAGGGGAATAACCTCGATAATGCTCTGCTCCATATATTTTTTCAGAAGTTCTCTGGGAAGCATTTCTTCCAGCGCGTCGTAGAGCGGCCGCAGGTACGGATCAATTTTTTCCTTGAAATCCCCGGGAAGAAATCCAAGGCTCTCGCCAGCCTCAACGGCGGGTCTGGCCAAAACAATCTTATTGACTTCTTTATTTTTAAGGGCATTCACTGCCATAGCCACCGCCAGGTAGGTTTTCCCCGTTCCTGCAGGACCTATGATAATAGCAATGTCATTGTTTTTCAGCGCCTCTACGATTCGCTGCTGCCCGTTGGTGCGGGGTTTAATAAATCCTCTCTTGGTGAATAAAATAACCTCATCAAGTTCCTTGGACGTATGAGGCTTCTTTTCTTCCACGGCACTTTGGATCTGATGCCCATTAGCCTTCACGATGTGAACAATGGTCTCCACATCCTTGGGCTGGATGGACTTATTGCGGTTTGCCACAAAAACCAATTCACTTAGGATGTCTTCAACCGCTTTTATATCCTGGACCGCACCGATTATTTTAATGGTATTCCCGCGGGCAATAATCTGGACTGGAAAATATTTTTCGATAATCTTTAAATTTTCATCGCCAAAACCAAACAGTATCAGCGGATCTATTTTATCAACTACAAATACACTTTCCTGAATATCAAAATCTACTGACATTTTTCCTAAAGACACTCCTCCGGTATTTAATTGCTCTGTTTGTAACGCGATAGAAATTAAAACGTTTCTTCAAAACTGAAATAGGCAGTCGTTTTCTTTGAAAAAGAAAGGCTCTTAGCAGAGCCAAGAGCCTTAAAAATGATTCCGATTTTTAGAATATGCAAAATTTCATTCAAAAAATCAGTTTTTCGGAATATTCAATACCATTAACGGGTAGATCAGGTTCGGGTCTGAAATTACATCCTTATTGGCCTCATATATCTTTTGCCATTTGAAGGAGTTACCGTAAATGTTTGAATATCCGGCAATTTTATAGAGGAAATCACCCTTCTGCACCCAATACTCATTGGGACCAGCCATTTTGGGAATTCTCAATACCTGTTTTGGGAAAATCAGATCAGGATTCTTGATCTGATCACGGTTATAGGTATATATGGTGATCCATCCGTAAGGATTGCTATACACATCCGGTTTTTTCGCAATTTTCCAGAGATAGTCGCCCCGGGCAACTTCGTACATTCCGGCTGCGGCCGGCTGCGCTTTTTGCTCCGCCTGGGAAATTAAATTCTCAATTTGCGAAATCAGGTTTTGCGATTCTGTTGTGAGACTGCTCTTATTGTTTTTCAGCTCAGCCAGTCTCTGCTTAAAATTGTCGATCTCATCCCTTTTGGAGTAAATATCTTCCGGGGAGAGGGCCACAAATCCGGACAGTTCATTTTCAAGAGATTTCAACTGACCCAGATAGTCCTCATAACCCTGTTTGTCAGTTCCCATCATGGAATAGATTTCATTCCAGGTGTCCTGAGTTTGTTTTTCAGTAGAAGCGATATCGCTATTCAGCTGGGAAATCTGAGCTTCCTCATCAGCGATTTTTGCCTTGTTATCTGCTTCGCATTTTTGCCACTTTGCCAGCTCTGTTTTATACTCATCCATGGACATCTTTTTGTAGTCATAGGAATATTCCTGGGCAAAAGCATTCAGGGCCATAAACAGAAATATTAACAACGATATACTGATCAAGTAAAATTTTCTCATTGTTTGCCTCCTCGCCTTATTATTCTTCGCTCTTCCAATTGCTCAGACCTTCCTGAACCTTCGCCTTTTCAGCATTGGCTTTATCGAGTTCAGATTTCTTCTGGGCTAACTGGGTTTCTAGATTTGCACGTTGTTTCTGTGTGTCACTTAATTTCTGTTCGGCAGATAAACAAGCAGTTCTTGCTTCCTCAAGTTTGCTGATTTGTTCCTGATTTGGATGGCGTGCGCAACCCGTGGCAAGAAGTAGGGAGAAAGTAAAAACACCTACAATAGACAGACTCAAGAACTTTTTAAGAATTGACATAGATGCCTCCTATCGTTAGAGATAATTAAACTAGTAAAAAATAACACATTTCTCAATTTTTGTCAAGCTGAATTTCTATGTTCTTAAGCATTTAAGATAAAAATTTCTTTATAATTAGGTAAACTTTGTTGCCCCTGCTTTCAAGTGTGCAAAAAGTTAACACTTTTGAAAATATCAGAAAGCATCCGGCCGATAGAAATCATGACTATTTTTTTAATACTCATGCTGAAAACAATTCAGCACCATAAAAAGAGAAGAAAAAAAGAACTGCTATTACTTAAGAAAAGCATAAAACAAAGAATTTTACTCATCAAAGTTAAAAAAGTTTAAATTGATTTCCAAATACAAGAATCGATTTCAGCCTTATATTTTTATCATCCATACTATTTCTTCGCAATTTCTATACCTAACTCTCTGAGTTGTTTTTCTGATGTCTCGGAAGGAGCATTTTCCATCAAGGCCAATGCGCTGGTTGTCTTGGGAAACGCAATCACATCACGAATGGATTCCGCCCCGACCATCAGCATTGCCAGACGATCAAATCCGAATGCGATGCCGCCATGCGGCGGAGCACCATACTCAAATGCTTCCATCAGAAAACCGAATTTTTCCGCCGCCTCCTCAGGTGAAATCTTAAGCACGGAGAACATTTTCTCCTGCAGGTGACGCTGATGAATACGAATGCTGCCGCCAGCAATTTCATTCCCGTTTAGAATCAGATCGTATGCCCTGGCGTGCACAGTTTCCGCCGCAGTATCCAGCAGATCGATTTCCCCCTCCGTAGGAGAGGTAAATGGATGATGCCGGGCCACATACCTTTTTTCTTCCGGGTCAAATTCCAGAAGCGGGAAATTGACAGTCCACGACAGTATATTTTTTGACTTATCGATAATATCAAGGTCCTGCGCCAATTTCTGTCGCAAATACCCCAGCAGGATTTGCGATTTCTCAACATCGGCATCGGCGATTACCAGAATCAGTGCTTCCGGATATTCCTCCCACTTTGAGCGAAGCATTTGAATCTCCGCCTCACTTAAAAACTTGCTGATGCCGCCTTCGAAACTATCACCGGTCTTTTTGAAATGAGCAACGCCGCTTCCCCCAACTGTCCTGATATATTCATTCAGCGCATCTATCTGTTTACGGCTGTACTCCCTGGCTTCCGGGACCACGAGGGCACCGATAAATCCATTATTGTCGATTACAGAGCGGAATATTTTAAAATCCGTCTTATGGAAAATCCGGGTAAGATTCTGAATTTTCATATCGTAGCGTAAATCGGGTTTGTCACTACCATATTGTTCCATCACTTCCTGATAAGTCATGCGGGGGAACGGTGTCTCGATATCTATTCCCAAAACAGACTTGTAGACGGTCTGCACATATTTTTCCATGACTTCAATGACATCCTCTTCATCCACGAACGACATCTCGATGTCAATCTGAGTGAACTCCGGCTGGCGGTCTTTGCGGAGGTCTTCATCGCGGAAACAGCGCACAATCTGAAAATAGCGGTCGAAGCCGGAGATCATAAGAATCTGTTTATAGGTCTGCGGCGACTGCGGCAGGGCATAGAACTTTCCGGGATGCATTCGTGAAGGCACTAAAAAATCACGGGCACCCTCGGGAGTGCTCTTAATCAGAAAAGGCGTCTCAATTTCTAGAAATCCATGCTCAGTGAAAAACTGCCGGGTGGCCTGCGCCAGTTTATGGCGCAGGATAAAATTCTTCTGCAGAGGTTCACGGCGGAGATCCAGATAGCGGTATTTCAGGCGCAAATCTTCAGATACATCCACATGCTCTTTCAATTCAAATGGAGTTGTCTTGCTTTGATTCAGTATTTCAAATTCTGTGCAGTATATCTCAATATCTCCGGTCTGCATGTCAGGATTAATGGCATCCTGGGGCCGCAGACCGATAATTCCCCTGATGGCAACCACGTACTCGGTGCGCAGTTTTTTTGAATTCCGGTAAATCTCAGGAGAAGTATCCGGGGAAAAGAGCACCTGCACTTTCCCGTACCTGTCGCGCAGGTTGACAAAAAACACTCCTCCATGATCACGCCAGGAGTCAATCCATCCGTTTAAAATGACCTCCGTGCCTTTCAGAGAACCGTTCAATTCGCCGCATGTGTGAGTTCTTTTCAGTCGCAAAGCCAAACCTTTCCTTAATCTGTTTCAAGCTTGAAAATATAAAGCGAGCGCATTTATTAAACAAGTCTAAAAATACTGGGGACATAGCTTAACAGTTTATGCCAAAAAAATGCCGTGATACATAAATACCCCGGCATTACTTGGATTCAGATTTTAATTCTG
>JARRQT010000202.1:0-9107 GCA_037381445.1 Calditrichia bacterium | reverse complement strand
CACGCCGATATCCACCCTCTCACCGTCAATGACCCGGTATTTTTTATTGAAAAGGTTGGGGTGACATATCACCTCTAGGGGATGAACGTGGCTGATCAGATAGCGCAGGCCGCCGCAATGGTCGAAATGGCCGTGGCTTAAAAACACCTTGTTCAGCGTTTTGAGATCAATGCCCAGTTGTTTGGCATTCTGGATCGTGGCCCGCATCTGGCCCGTATCGAATAAAATATTTCCTCCGGGTGTCTCGATGAAAATGGAGAGACCCTGCTCGGCAAGAAGTTTGGGATTCACGACCCGGTTTTCGGATAAGACGGTAAGCTTTAATTGCGACAACATAGGAATCCTCCCATGATTTTTCGCTACTGTATTTTAAATAAAATATTAGACGAATTCAACTAACTTGGATAGGATAGAAAGATTATTGCGAAGTGTTTGTGCCTCATCACGGATTAACCGGCATCTTATCCCTCCCGCTATTTATTGCTGTGTGCTTTTAAATCTGATTCTGGGCGAAAACTTGTTTTGGAAAAATATTTAAATTAAGATTACTAACTGGGGAGGTTAATAAATCGCCGGAAACAGAGGGACCGCCCAAATAAGAAATAGGAATGGCAGATGCAGATTGAATATATCGCGCTAGGGGACACCGATCGGATCGGCCCGTCTGCCCACTACCTGCGGTTGGGGGAATGGGGAATACTGCTGGATGCCGGACTGGATCCGGGTTCCGGAAAATCAGACAAAGTTCCGGATTATGAAAGAATTAAGAACCTGCCTGTAAACGCCGTCATCATTTCGCATGCCCACCTGGATCATCTCGGTTCGCTACCGGTGGCGCTGGGGTATTTTCCCCATGCCAGGGTTTATATGACTCCGGCAACCGCGGCCATCAGCGAGGTCATGCTTTTTCATTACCTGCGAGTTCAGCAACGACGGTCGATGGAAGAAAAAATCAGGTTTTCTCCCCTGTATTCTCAGGAGGACGCGGAGAATATACTGTATCTCTTTCAGTCGTTTGGATATAACATTCCTTTTAAAATACATAGTTTTGAAGAGAGCAATATTGAAATCACGTTCCGGGACGCCGGTCATATCCTCGGTGCTGCGGGCGTTGAAATTAATTGGCAGGGCATAAAAATTTTTTACACCGGTAATACGAAAAAATCCCCTCAATTTTTCTTAAAAGGGGGGAGTTATCCCGCATCCGCGGATGTGCTCATCACCGAGACAACCTATGGCGCGGATGGGGAGGCACCCCGTTTGAAAAAAGCAGCGGAAGTTAATCGCTTTGCCCGCTTCCTGGATGAGAGGCTGAAGCGGGGAGGGGCAGTATTGATTCCCGTTTTTGCCCTGGGAAGAACGCAGGAAATCATGGTATTGCTGCACCGTCTCATTCAGCGGAGTAAGGTGACTGCAGTGCCTGTCTACATTACCGGATTCGGTAATGAGATCAATAAAATATATGACCGGCAACTGCATAAGGTTTATCCCGAATACCGCACCAAAAGATTGCATTCTATCGTGTATAATACCCTTCGCGGGAAAAGATTCCGCAAACCTTCCATAATCCTTGCCACCTCGGGCATGATGCTGCCAAATACGCTTTCTTATGAAATTGCCGGGGATTTCCTATTGGAGCCGCGAAACGGAATTGCCTTCGTTGGTTGGGCGGACCCCGATACACCCGGTGGGTCTCTGCGGGAGATGAAAATGGAAAAGGTAAAAAGCATATTTGGCGTCGATCAGATTCTCTGCGGAATGGAGATATTTCACTTTTCTGCCCACTCAAACCGGGAGGAGCTGCTCGACCTGGTGAGGCGCCTGTCCGCTCGCAAAACAATTTTGTGTCATGGCGAGATTGCTGCCCTGAACTGGATGGAAAATGCGATCCGGGAACGCGGGCTTTCAAAACAAGTCTGTGTTCCGAAAAGAGGGGAACCGGTGTTGATTGAACTGTGATAGACCAATTATTTTTTGAACGATTTCATTCGGGGGGAGGAATGCGGCAGATATTTATCCGCAACTTTTGAAAATGAAGTTTGAAGTCCCATACTTTTTTGAGGAAAGACGATTTGTAAATTTATAGAACCTGCCCCGGCTTGTCGAATGAATTCGGAGTTCGGCGGTGAACAGAAAAATTAACACGTCCTTTGGTCTTGATTGAGTGAATAAATTATTTTTTATTTTGCAAATTTTTTAATTGTTTTTGGTGCCGGTGATGTATATAATGGCATAAGGCAAGGCGGAGGAGAGTGAAATCTTAACAATAAAAAAAGCCTTGCAATAAAATATGCCTTTCTTTAAATTTATAAGCTTTATAATGGAAGTATATCAATAGCGGACGGATAAACGACTGATTCATTATGTTTGAAGATCTGACAGCGAAACTTGAGACGGCGCTGAAAAAAATACGAGGACAAGGGAAGCTAACTGATAAAAATATTGCGGATTCTCTGAAAGAAATCCGTCGGGCCTTACTGGAAGCCGATGTCAACTACAAGGTTGTAAAAGAATTTATTCAGAAGGTTCAGGATAAAGCAGTTGGTGAGGAGGTTGTCCGCAGCGTCACTCCCGGACAGCAAATTGTCAAAATTGTTCACGACGAACTTGTGAATATAATGGGGCAGTCCCGCACAGATTTAAAAATGGCGGGAATACCTCCGACTGTTATCATGTTGGCCGGATTGCAGGGTTCGGGTAAGACTACCTTCTCTGCCAAACTGGCAAATTTTCTTCGCAAAAAAGGCCGGCACCCCATGCTGGTGGCCGCCGATATATACAGGCCTGCGGCAATTAAACAGCTGGAGATTCTCGGGAAAAACCTTAGCATACCGGTTTTCTCGCAGGAGTCCCAAAATGCGGTGGATATCTGCCGGGGCTCCATCAAGGCCGCGCGGGAGCAGGGAGCCGATGTCGTTATTCTGGATACTGCCGGGCGGCTGCACGTTGATGAAGACATGATGCAGGAACTTGAGCGCATCAAGGCGGAAGTAAAGCCGCAGGAAATCCTGTTCATCGCGGACGGAATGACCGGACAGGATGCCGTAAACGCGGCCAAGCAGTTCATGGAACGTTTGGACTTCGACGGTGTGGTGCTGACCAAAATGGACGGAGACGCCCGGGGTGGTGCGGCAATTTCAATCCGGTCGGTCACGGATAAGCCGATTAAGTTCATGAGCACCGGCGAAAAAATGGATGCGATCGAGGCCTTTTATCCGGATCGAATGGCTTCCCGTATCCTGGGTATGGGCGATGTGGTGAGCCTGGTGGAAAAAGCCCAGGAAGCAGTTGATGTTGAGAAAGCACAAAAATTAGAACAAAAGCTCCGCAGAGCGGAGTTTACATTAGAAGATTTTTACGATCAACTTCAGCAGATCAAAAAGATGGGGCCGCTGGAGCAACTGCTGGGTATGATTCCAGGCGTCGGGAAACAACTTAAGAATGTTCCCATCGATGATAATGCTTTTGTGAAAGTGGAAGCCATCATTAATTCGATGACCCCCGAAGAGCGCCGCCGTCCGCAAATTCTGAACGGAAGCCGGCGCAAACGCATTGCGGATGGCAGCGGTATGCGGGTGCAGGATGTGAACCAGTTGCTTCGTCAGTTTGATGAAATGCGAAAGATGATTCGTAAAATGAAAGGCGGAAAATTTAAAGGTGCATTCCCTCCGGGAGCACTACCTTTTTAGATGAGACAAAGAAAATAAAAAAACTGGAGGTATGAATTGGCAGTCAAATTAAGATTGCGGAGACTGGGACGTAAAAAACGCCCCTTCTATCGATTGGTGGCCGCAGATTCCCGTTCTCCCCGTGACGGACGGTTTATTGAAGAAATCGGTTACTATAATCCGCTCACCCATCCTGCAACGGTAGAATTGAATGAAGAACGCGCTATGTACTGGTTGGGCGTTGGTGCGATTCCAACCAAAACCGTTAAGAATATTCTGAGCCGCAAAGGCCTGATTCTTAAAATGGATTTGCAGAAAAAGGGATTGTCGGAAGATAAAATTCAGGAAGAGCTGAAAAAGTGGGAAGTCCTGCAGCTGGAAAGAATGCGCCGTTTGGAAGCTGAGCAGACCCAGAAAAAAGCTGGTGAAGCTGCAAAAGAGGAAGCGGCTGCACCGGAAGCGCCACAAGCGGAAGAACCTGAATCGCCAAAAGCAGAAAAAACAGAAGCTCCCAAGACAGAAGAAAGGGAAACTCCCAAGGCAGAAGAAACGGAAACTCCTGCAGAGACCGAATCTGTTGAAACTGAAACCGAAGCCTCGAAAGACCAGGACACTGAAGCCGAAGCGGAAAAGAAGGAAGAATAAGAAGATATCCTTTGTCTTGAAATATGCGATAGATGAGTAGCTCAACTAACCAATATGTCTAAGGAGGTAAGGGTAATGAAAGAATTTGTCGAATTTATCGCGAAGCATCTGGTGGACAAACCGGAAGAAGTACAGGTGACGGAAGTGGAAGGCGAGCGTGTTACGGTCTACGAGTTAAGGGTTGGTGATGGCGATCTGGGCAAAGTCATTGGTAAACGAGGTCAAACAGCGAAAGCTATTAGGACCCTGTTGAGCGCTTCCGCGGCAAAAATCGGTAAGAGAGCTGTTCTGGAAATACTGGAATAATAGATGTTTAATTAAAAATTAGTATATCATCAGATTCGGAGACGGGTTACCTCCGAATCTTTATTTTATGCAAGATTTGAATAAAGAATATATTGCCGCCGGAAGAATTGTGCGAGCTCATGGCACCCAGGGATGGGTAAGCGTGACAGTGTATTCCGGCTTTAGCGATCGTTTCAACGGATATAAGGTAGTCTATATCAAAGGTGCCTCGGGGATTGAAGGAAAGATCCTCGTCGCAATTGAAGAACAGGCGGATGCTGTTCTTCTGAAATTCAAGGGCGTGGACGATCGTGAGGCAGCAAAAGAATTGGTTGGAACTGAATTAATGATTCCGGAAAGCCAGAAATTGGAGCTTCCGGAAGATTTTTACTTTATAGATGATTTGATTGGGCTGGAGGTTTACGATACCGGCGGAAAACTGCTCGGGAAAATCCGGGATGTGATGATAATGAGCGGAAATGACATCTACGTGGTTCAGGACGATGAGCAGGAAATCCTGATCCCGGCAGTCGGTGAATTTGTAAAAGAAGTGAATATTGGCTCGGGCAAGATGGTGGTTCAGTTGTGGGAAGGAATGTGATGCGGATTGACGTAGTCACGGTTTTTCCCAAAATCCTGCAGGAACCCCTGAACGAAAGCATTTTAAAGCAGGGGCAGAAACGAACCGGGCTGGAGATTAATCTGCTGGACCTGCGGGATTTTACCACCGACAAACACCGCACGGTGGACGATACTCCCTACGGAGGCGGTCCCGGGATGGTTTTCAAACCGGAGCCGCTTTTTCGGGTACTGGAGTCGGTGACGCAGGACGAGCCTGCAAATGCGGAGCGAAGGATCATTTTCCCTTCACCACAAGGTAAGCTCTTTTCGCAGGAGCTGGCGGAAAAGATGAGCCGCCAGCAGCATCTGGTTTTTATTTGCGGGCATTACAAGGCAGTTGACCAAAGGGTGATTGATACCTGGATCACTGATGAGATTTCTGTCGGAGATTTCATCCTTTCGGGCGGCGAGATACCGGCGCTGCTGATGATTGATGCGATTGTGAGGCTGATCCCGGGGGTATTGGGAGATATTGAATCGGCGCAGACCGATTCGTTTCAGAACTTTCTGCTGGATTGTCCCTATTATACCCGGCCGGAAGAGTATCGGGGACTTAAGGTGCCCGAGGTTTTGCTATCGGGGCATCATGAAAAAATCGAGAAGTGGCGCCTGGAGCAAAGAATTGAAAGAACCCGGACCAGAAGACCGGACTTATATAGAAAATATGTGGAACTATCTGCAGCTGAAAAAGATAAGAAAAAATAACGGAGGAAATAAAAATGGACACATTACACGCAATTACGGCCAGCCAGATTCGGACCGATATTCCCGGATTCAAGGCAGGTGATACATTGTCAGTGCATGTAAAGGTCATTGAAGGAAACAAAGAGCGTATTCAGATCTTTTCCGGAGTTTGCATCAAACGTCATGACGGCGGTATCAACTCCACCTTTACGGTTCGGAAAATCTCCAACGGTGTTGGCGTCGAAAGGATTTTCCCGCTACACTCACCCCGCATCGAAAAAATTGACGTGGTCCGCGAGGGTCGGGTGCGCCGTGCAAAATTGTATTACCTGCGCAATCTTCAGGGTAAAGCTGCCCGTATTAAGGAAAAAAAGTAAGCTTATCCGCAATTTGGTTGAGCCGCTCAAACCGGGCGGCTTTATTTTTTTCTTTTCCAAAACCATGAATTGGATTTTACATTTCTGGTGAGGTCCCATGAATTGGATTTTACATTTCTGGTGAGATCTGTCTGGTTTTAAGAATAAAGGGTTGCTCGAATTCAGAAAAGCGGATTATATATCATTCAGCAATAATGAAATGGATTTTTACTTCGCAGGGATATCCCCCAACTGCTGCCGGGCATAATGGGCTGCACAAACGAACTCGGTATACAATCTTCAAAAAACTTAACGGACGAATCTGTTTATATACAGGCTTCCTGAAACGTGCGATGAAACAGCCTTGTCCGATAATCTGGAACTGCTTGTCAAATCCATTAGACTGAACACATTATGGCCCATCAATTTATATTTCTCTGTCCCTCCTGCCATTCCGAAGATTCCATAGAAAAAAATGCCTGCACTGTCTGCGGGGCGCATTTTCAGTTTCATAAACATGATATTATGGTCAATGACCGGCGTTGGGATATCCCGGAATTATTTCGTTGGATGCGGGAAGACCTGCCTCTCAGCCGGGAAGAAAAGCATATACCCTTTTCCGCTGATGATTTCCCCGCATGCGATCCTGACCGTTTTATTCGAATCAGCGGAAAGGCGACTTTGCGCCAGGGCGCGGAAAAGCTGAGATTTGCGAGCTATAGGAATATATTTTTTCGCAGCATTGAAAAACCAGTCTCCATCCGGGAAGGTTTTTTAGCGATTGGCGAAGAGTCCTTCATTTTCTTTTTTCCGGGCGGGAAAAATGAGTTCAAATATTCGGAACTCACCTGTGTTACCACTAACAGCCACTACTTTGAATTCAAGGTGAAGGGAGCAACATTCTTTCAGATCGACTTTCAGAAAGAGAGTCCTCTGAAATATGAGATTCTTTTTCAGAAACAACTGGATAAATTCTATTCCGCCCGCGGTAAAAAGGTTGTGGAATATCAGCCTCATATCCGCTTTGAAACACCAACTTGCACAAATTCAGCGCTGGCGGTAACTGCTCAAAATATCATGCGGCAGTCTTTTTTCGAAAGAGTTGTCAAACAATNNNGATACTGCGCAGTTTGCTTCGAATCTTTATGCGGGTTAAAGTTGAAAGAAACGGGGATTTGCCGGCGAATTTCCCGTTTGTGGCGCTGCTCAATCATCAGAGTGTATTCGATCCGTTCATTGTGCTGGCATTTTTAGACCAGCGCATCGCTTTTCTGACCAAGAGCACTTCTTTTGCTCATCTGATAGTGCGGCTGGCTTTGTGGCTGGGACGGGGAATCCCGACTACCCGCTACCAGACGGACCCGAGGGTTATCAGACATATGCGAACCTTTCTGGAGCGCGGAATTCCGCTTGGCATCTTCCCGGAAGGCGAAAGAACCTGGAACGGAGAATTGGGGGAATTCAAGTACAGTGTGGTGCGGCTGTTGGTAAAATTCCGAATTCCCGTTGTGCCGATCATCATCTTCAATTCTTTTTCATTGATGCCCCGCTGGGCCGGTTTTCCCCGCCGCCAGCAGATCGAACTGACCGTGGCTGCTCCCTTCTGTCTGGTGCCAAAGATTTTCCCCTGCTCGGAATTAAAGCTATTCCTGGAATCTCGCTTCTGTGAAAAATGACAGGCGCTTCCCCCCTCCTCTGCAAAATATTCCAAAAGATGCCTGCTGCCAATAATGGATGCTGTTCATTGGATTTAAAAGCACGCGCAACGGATATGTGATTCCTCCAATAACTTTGAATTGGAGAGAAATTATATTACATTATTTCCATTAATAAAGCGTTGGAAGAGATAGCAGGATTTATTTGATAGCTTGCGGGAGAAACGAAAATCTATTTATAGAGATCAGAGCCGGGGACGAATGGAGGTGGCAATTAGAATCATCACCCTGCCGTGCCGTTTTCGGGTCTATTGTGGAAAGACAACAGATCGAATTGATATGCCGGAGTTCCGGGTTCCTGCTTCTTTTATGCGCTTTATTTATAAAAAATTTTCAGCAAATACGCTTCTTTTATGCGCTTTATTTATAAAAAATTTTCAGCAAATACGGAATTTCCAGGTCTCAATGGAGTGTGAATGAAACGGTACTTTTCTTGGGTAGCTTACCTCTTTATATATTTAGGTTTACTATATTTTCTCGGCTGCGCCCATCAGGTGGCGCCAAGCGGAGGGCCGGTTGACAAGACGCCACCCAAGGTGATTGACAGCTTCCCGCAGCCGGACAGCGTGGGAGTCCGCAACCTGAAATATATCGAAGTTGAATTCGACGAAGCAATCCGGCAGATATCGCTTCTCAGCAATTACTGGATGATTCCGGAGATACCGGGGGGATTTGTCACCAAGTGGAAAGGGAGCCGGAAAATCCGTTTTTATCTGCAGGATACCCTTGCTGAAAACCGGACCTATGTTTTTACCCTGGGTACCGGAATCACCGATGTTCACAACAATAAACTGGCTGCTCCCTTTCAACTAGCCTTTTCTACCGGGCCCGAACTTAACCGCGGATTGATAACCGGCCACGTCTATGGAGACAAGCCGCTCCGGGACATTTTTATCTATGCCTATGCGGAAGAGGACGACTCTTTCCCGGATTCGTTGCTGCAGCGGAAAGCTGCGTATTACACCCAGATCAACGCCAACGGTGAATACGGACTGAACTATTTGCCATGGGGAACATACCGTCTTCTGGCTCTGCAGGACAACGACTACAATTTCGTTTATACGCCCGAGTCGGATATGGCGGGGATACCTTTCATGGATGTGGCGCTGGATTCAACCCTGCCTTCTTTTTCC
>JARRQT010000201.1:0-11303 GCA_037381445.1 Calditrichia bacterium | reverse complement strand
ATGCGTTCGGCCGATCCCTCATCCCGCGAATCGAAAGAATAACGGAATGATTTCAGCAAGGCTGCCGGGCCCAAAAAATATGGATTTTTCCAGTTTGAAGGACACGATGTGCTGCAGGCACCGCACTGAATACACCAAGTGGATTCATCAATTAGCTGCCGATCCTCTTGTGACTGGTAGCGTTCCTGGCTCGGCGGTGGCGTTTTCGAAATAAGATAGGGTTTTATGACATCATATTTTTTAAAAAAGTCCATCATATCCACCACCAGGTCTTTCAGCACCGGGAGAGATTGCAGCGGATCCACCGTCACCCGGGTGGGGTCCTTCAGATTTCCAATCAACGCTTCGCATGCCAGCATATTCCTGCCGTTAATTTTCATTGCGCACGATCCGCAAATGCCGTGGGCGCACGACCGGCGGAATGCCAGTGTTCCGTCCTGTTCCCATTTGATTTTATGAAGCAAATCGAGCACTTTCTGCGTGGGATCTGCCTCCACTGTAAATTCATCGTAATGTGGTTTCTTATCTCCATTTTCGGGATTAAACCGAAATACTTTGACTCTTACCTGTATCATTAGTATTTCCTTTCTTTTGGTTGAAATTTGGTAATCACAACGGGTTTGTAATCAAACACAATCTTGCCTTCTTTTTTAAAGGCAATTGTATGTTTCAACCAATTTTGATCATCGCGCTTCGGATAATCTTTGCGTGATTGAGCACCGCGGCTTTCCTGCCGGTTCAACGCACCGCCGGCAATCAATTCGGCAAAATGCAGCAGATTGTCCAGTTCGAGGGCTTCGGTCAAATCGGTGTTAAACTTCATCCCTTTGTCATCGATCTGAATATTCTCGGCACGTTTTTCCAGTTCCCGTATTTTCTCCAGCGCTTCTTTCAGCCGTTTCTCGTCTCTGAAAACACCCACTTTGCTCATCATCACCGACTGCAGTTCGCGCCTGAGCTGGCCAACCTTTTCATTCCCTTTATTATTCTTGATCCGTTCAACCCGGTCCATCGCTTTCTTTTGAAGATCTTCAGGCAGATCGTCTTTTTCCGTGCCTTCGGCATTCAGAAATTTGACAATGGATTTTCCCGCGCGCCGTCCGTATACAACTGCTTCCAGAAGCGAATTGGTACCCAGCCTGTTTGCACCGTGAACCGATACACAGGAGCACTCGCCGGCAGCATAGAATCCTTTCACAACTTTTTCCTTTCCATCTGCCAGCACTTCGGCATCAACAGTCACCGGAATACCGCCCATTGAGTAATGAGCCGTCGGTTCTATCGGAATGGGTTCTTTTACGGGATCAACGCCCACTATCTTCCGGCAGAATCCCCGGATTTCGGGCAGGCGCTCGTTGATCTTGGCTTCACCCAGGTGACGCAGATCCAGATGCACATAATTTTCGCCGTTGATTCCGCGGCCTTCGTCTATTTCTGTCTGAATTGATCTGGCCGTCAGATCCCGCGGCGCCAATTCCATGAGTTTCGGCGCATACTTTTCCATGAAACGCTCGCCTTTGTTATTCAACAGGTATGCTCCTTCGCCGCGGGCACCTTCGGTAATCAGAATGCCGTAACGGTAAAGGCCGGTTGGATGAAACTGGACAAATTCAAGGTCCTGCAGCGGCAGACCGGCGCGGAGGACAATTCCGAGCCCGTCGCCGGTATTGGCGTGCGCATTGGAAGTGATGTTGAAAGCGCGCCCATATCCTCCGGTCCCAAACATGACCACTTTGCTCTGGAAAGTGACATACTGCCCGCCAACCATATCGTAGGCCACCAGGCCGCGGACTATATCATCTTTCTGCAGCAGATCGGTGACGTAGAATTCCGGATAAAAACGCACATTATTCTTAACACACTGATCATACAGCGTATGCAGAATAACATGACCGGTGCGGTCTGCAGCGAAACATGCCCGCAAAACCGGGCCTTCACCCATATTGCGGGTATGACCGCCGAATTTGCGCTGATTTATCTTTCCGTCCGGCGTCCGGCTGAAGGGGACACCCATATGTTCAAGTTCATAAATTGCGGGATGGGCATCATTCACCAGATATTCAATGGCGTCCTGATCGCCCAGATAATCACTTCCCTTCACGGTATCAAAAAAGTGCCAATCAATGTGATCCTCTTCCACATTTCCCAAAGAAGCTGCTATTCCGCCCTGCGCTGCACCGCTGTGTGATCTCAAAGGAAATAATTTTGAAACAACTGCAACATCGTAATATCTCGAGGCTTCCAAGGCGGCTCGCAGTCCGGCCAAACCGGATCCGACGATTACCACATCATGTTTAATTATCATCCTGACCTCTTTCTTTTCTATTTTTCAAATTGTTTGTACTAATGAATTCATAAATACATTTTTTTAGTGGGCTGCCGGCAGATTCAAGATGGTGATGAATCCCAAAAGTCCAATAAAAATCCCCACACTGAAAATGACCGCGAAAATGGATTTCCGATAGCCGGATGAAATGTTATAATCCCGGATAACCGACCACAATCCATTGAGTCCATGCCACACCCCCAATGTCACAAAAGACAAATAAAACATTTTCATATAAGGACTGGCCAGCCGTGCGATGATGGTATCCCAGTCATGCCCCGACTGAAAGGTGCGGTGAGCGATGTAAAAATGTGCCAAAACCAGAACGAAAAGCACGATTCCCGTAATTCGCTGGAAAAACCAGCCATTTGCACCGGAATTACTGGCACCTCGATATTTATAAGACATTCGTATTCCTCCTTATTAAAGAGATTTTTTAAATAAACATTACGATTCCCATTGCAAGAAACAGAATAATACTGAACACCCACACCGCTGACATTAAAACCTTGTGGTAGCGGGCACCGCTGAAATAATCAACCATAAAGATTCGCAATCCATTCAATGCGTGGAAAATAATAACAGCGAATAAAGCCCATTCCAGCAGTTTTAGCACCGGATGCTCGAAAAACTGCATCTCAGACTGAAAGGCCGGCTTGTTATGCAATCCGCTGATCAAATAGATATGAATCAGAATGTAACCCGTAAGGGCCAGCCCGGTGAGGCGGTGAAGAATGTAACCCCATGTTCCGTAATGCTTAACATAACGCATGGTAGGTCTCCTGTGTTATAAGTGATTAAAGATGGAGAAAATCGGACAAAACAAATTGAATTTACCCTCCCATGAGAAAAATATAATATTCGCATATATAATTTTCAAGACTTATATAACTTTATATATTTGCTGTATTTGTTGAGAATTGATTGCAACAATGACATGGATACCAAAATATCCTTGTTATTTTTATCTTCATTGAAAAGATGAACTCAGGAGCGGTATGGAAGTTTAAAGTGGAAACAGAATGATGTCGCTTGACTCTTTTGTTCGTTATTTATAAGTTTTAAATAAAAGCATAAACAGCTAAAACCGCTATGAAATCCGTGGCAGCAAATCTTTTATTCCCACAAACAAAAGGAATTTACCCGCTTAATCTATCAGTGTATTCTTCTGAGAACGGAATCTCATTAACGTAACAAAATAAGTTTTTAGAGGAGATTCCAACATGAAAATTTTTTCATCTTTGGTTTTGATAATATTTGCTCTTCTTTTTTCACCATTACAGAATTTGCCTGCTCAAACAACACCGTTTGGCCTGGAAGACAAAAGCATCACAGCACTCTCCTTCGTTCCGGATATTTATTTGTCCACCGCCAAAGGTTATATGTATGCCTCAACAGAATCTTCAGGCATCTTCCGGCGCAATTTGGATTCTCCGGATTCCCAGTGGATTTCCATCGGTCTGAAGGAAAAGAAGATAACAACGCTTTATACGTATCATTGGGGCGCGGGTCCGGCGCAGCTTATCACCATTTTTGCCGGTGTGGCACCCCACCCTGCATCCGGGGATTCCGTCCTGCTCTATTATTATCAGTTGGGATCAACAACGGGTTGGCTGCCCTCCAAAACAGGCCTGAAAGCCCATGCGTCCGGCGATTCGGTCAAATGTATCGGGGGATTCTTCTTCTCCGGCCACATGCCCCCGGAGCCGGTATTTTTGGCAACTCCCGATACGCTCTACAAATCGTTCGGCATGCCCACTTCCCTGGTCTGGGAGGGAATTCTGGACACGGTTACCGTAAATACCGTCCGGATATTGCAGGGAATCATTTCCATCTCACCGCAAATAATATGGATTGGCGGCGAAAACTCAGCAAACAAACCGTTCCTGGCAAATTCTTATAACAAAGGTAATACCTGGAATTTCTCCTATCCGGAAGTGAATAATGAAAACGCCTGCTATGCCATCGCGATTAATCCCGATCACCCCGATACAGTATATGCCGGTTTGCAGGGAAGTGTTGTCAAAACCGTGGACGGCGGCAAAAAATGGATGCCCGCACCCCTGGCAAATGTTCCGGAAAAATTCACCTCTATCATTATTGATCCCACTGATTTTCAGCACCTTCTGGCAGGTGGTGAAAGCGCCGAAAATAAGGCGGGACTCTATGAAAGCCATGACGGCGGAAATAACTGGGTGAATGTAACGCCCGGGACCGGACTGCGCGGAATCTCCGGCATGTACGCCGATACTTCGGACAACAAATTAACCGTATATATCGGGACCCGCGGCTCGGGGATTTACCGCTACCAGACGCCGCTCACGAATTTTAACACCGATGAGAAAGGTGAAATCCCAAAAGATTTTAAGCTCTATCAAAATTACCCCAATCCATTCAATACCCAAACGGTCATCAGATATTATCTTCCCAGGGAGAGTTTCGTGAAGATCGGTTTATTTGATGTTTTGGGGCATGAACTCCGGGAGATCGTGCACGGAAAAAAGGAGGCCGGTTTGCATTCTCTTTCATGGGATGGCAGCGGTGAAACTTCCGGCATATACTTCATCCGGCTGGAGGCGAATGGAAAAATCCTGGATTTAAAGAAGATGATTCTTTTAAAATAAAAACGGTATGAGAATAAAATTTCCGCATGGTCCGGGGATTTTTTTGGGGATATCGATTATATTTTTGCTGCTGCAAAACAACGGTTCTTCAAAAATTGTCTTATTTTTTCATCTGTTCAGTGGGTACAGCTATCATCGCCCGGCGGATTTCAATCTTTCCCTGGATGGTTATCAATACGAAATCAACGATGTGCATTTCAGCTCCCGCTCCCTGGAATTTCCTCTCTACTACGGGATTTCCGGAGGGTCATTTGTTACCTTGGGCCAACTGCGCTTCCGCGTAGGACTGGAATTTTTGCATGATAAAATCTATGCACGGGAAACCCGCGATGTGGGCATCAGGCGGTCAACCAATCCCGATTATATTCCCGGAAACAAGTATCCATTCGAAAAATTTCTGAATCAATTTTCCATGTCGCACGGCTATAATTTTTTGCTGATCAAACTGGCCCTTACCGTTTTTGAAGCCAGGATCGCCGGCAAACCGCTATTCGTAAACGCGGGGATCGGCGTCGGGCCTCTCGTTCCCCATGTGGAGTCCCGGAAGGGAACCAGAATACTTGAAAACTACCAATGGCGGGGGCCTGCCGGAATGCTGGAATTAAGCGGTGAATGGTATGTGAAACAACATTTACAATTTCTGGCGGGATTTAAATTGACCGCCGGCCGCGTGAAGGATGCCGATATTTCCGGGGGAACTCTGTCGACCCGGATCTGGAGCGGGCACTTTTTTCTGGGTATTGGCTTCAGCAGCGCTGTCTTGTGACGGCACTTATCCGCACCGGATTCCAGGTATATGAAGCGACCTCAGCCATAAACAGAATTCTTCTATCCTTTGTATAAGCCGTTAAGAGCCTGCAGCAGCAAAAAATCCACGAAAATTTTTGTTTTGCGGTGGAGAGAAAATACCTTTATTGTTATCTCCATTCCGGTATATGCTCAGCAGAGCGGCTCTTCTTCATGAATCCACCGGCAGAGCCGATCCACTGCTTCAATCGTATGACCGCAATAATTTATCAGGAATTGCTCATTTAAAGGTTCATGGGGCGGTAATTGTTCAGCGGCGGCCAGTGCCCGCGCCCCGTCGAAATCCACATAACTGATTCGGGCAGTGAGTTCCTCCGGCGGACGGCCAAAGGCGGTGCCCGGCAGAATGGCCACACCGGC
This sequence comes from Calditrichia bacterium, assembly GCA_037381445.1. Classification (GTDB taxonomy): domain Bacteria; phylum Calditrichota; class Calditrichia; order RBG-13-44-9; family RBG-13-44-9; genus JARRQT01. The sequence goes on along the minus strand of JARRQT010000201.1, from coordinate 5,186 downwards.
TTCCTCTATCAGCCGCTGGCAGAAGGTCTCGCTGTCGTTAATATCCCGCTGATTCAGATTCTCTCTGAAAACGTTAAAATCGGGAAAAAGATAAAAGGCACCCTGCGGCATCGGTACACCCAGTCCTCCCTTTTTGAAACGATTTGCCAGGTAATTGCCCAGCGCCTTCAGGATTCGGCGCGAATTCCATAAATATCTTTCTATTTGTATGCCGCCCCGGAAGGCCCGAACTGCAGCGTACTGAATAGGCGCACTGGTGGAGGTGAAGGTTTCGCTGGCCACCGCTGCCATGGCATCCAGCAGCCATTGCAGGGAATCGGGGAAAACAAATGTTGCAGGGAATCGGGGAAAACAAATGTGCCCAGGCGCCAGCCTCCCGCGCCGCACCACTTGCTCAATCCGCTGCTCACAATCGTGCCCTCCGGATAGAAACGGGCAATCGAGACATGCTGACCGTCGTGATGGAGTTCACCGTAAATTTCATCGGAAAGCAGCACCACGCGGTTTTTTCGGGCCACTTCCGCCAACTCCCGCAGCTGTTCCACGGGATACGTCCGTCCGGTGGGATTGGAGGGATAATTCAAAATCACAATCCGGGGGCGGCCCGGGTCCATGTGGCACAGTTTATCGAGCACCTCCGGTGTCAGCCGCCAGTCGTCATCCTCACGGGTGGGCAGCCAACTGACATGCCGGCCGATGATATGGGCCTGGGGAGCATAGGACACCCAGCTTGGCGTAGGAATGACCAGATCACCGTAATAGACCAATTGCAGCAAAAACATGAGCTCTTTGGAACCGGGGCCAATCAGCACATCCTCACCGGAACATTCCATCCCCTGCGTCCGGTGATGATAATCGGCCACCGCAGCCTTTAATTCGGGCAGACCCTTTACCGGCAGATACTGTTTCTGATGGGCGTTTGCCTTGAGTTCTTCCACCACAGGCCGCGGAACGGGAAAAGGCGATTGTCCCAGACCCAGTTTATAGATATGCCTGCCTTTCTTTTCCAGTTCTCGGCTTTTTTCATTCACTGCCAGCGTGGCTGACTCATGCAGGCCGCGGACATTCAGATTAAGGTAGACTTCGGGCGAGTTGTCATGATTGTTTGTCATAGTAAAAATCCCGGAATAATGGTCTTTGCAAAACTCCCGTTAAAATAGCCAAAGATAGAAGCAAATGCAAAAAATGTAACGATGCAAAGTAATGAAAGTTTACCACAGGCATGCCGGTATGGATTTTATAAATCATCCCGGCCAAGCCTTTCCGCCTGAGTTGCATTGAAGAGATCATTTCCAATTGACAATCCGCCATTTCTGATTCACCAGGCGCATGATAACCGCGTTGTCACGATCCGTCCTGTCGACATGATATCCCAATCCGTGCAATCTGTTTATGGTGGTAGGAGAGGGATGGCCGTACCTATTTTTTCTTCCTACCGATATCAAAGCATACTTCGGGGAGATCAGATTCAGAAAGCTCCGGGAAGAAGAACTGCTGCTCCCATGATGGCCCACTTTTAAAATGTCCGCTTTCAGCATATCGCCCCAGCCGGTCAGCTTATTTTCGATGACTCTTTCCGCGTCACCGGTAAACACTATACCATTCTTCTTCATTTTTAGCAGGAATACCAGTGAGGTATTGTTAATGCTGCTCCCAGAGGTTGAGGCAGGTTTTAAGTCGGGTGAAAAGGGTGAGTAAATATATATCCGAGTAAAATCATCCACCCGGATTTTGCAGCCTGCCTCTACAAACCGGAAGGGAATTCGATTTTTGTGAAGACGGCTCAGCAGGCTGTCCTGCAGATGATAATGGGTTTTGACATCGGGGAGGTATACCGTGTCGATTGAAACCAGATGTGTCAGCGAGAATAAGCCGCCAAAATGATCGGCGTGGGGATGGCTGATGAACAGTTTGTCAATATGCAGACTGCCCCAGTATTGAAGGGCGGGAAGGATGACGTCCTCCCCGCTATCCATATTCGAATAGGAAGGCCCGGCATCAAAAAGCAGGATTTTCCCTGAAGCCGTTCTAACCATGGAAGCATCCCCCTGCCCCACATCAAGCATCATAAGCTCCGGCGGTGAATTTTGGCGCAGCATGATCCAGAAAAAGAGTATTACCACAGATGCCACAGCAGGCTTTCTCAACTGAGCGAAACTGCTTTTATACCAGCCGAAGGCCAGTCCCAGCAGTAAAAGATAAAGCAGAATCTCTGAGACGGATACTTTTGTCAATTGAATATATGCTAATGGCAAATTGGCTGCTTGATGAACGATAAAAAACAAAATTTGAATCACCGCATGGAGGAATTCTCCCACCAGGTTTGCCAGGCCAAAAGAGAGATAGGAAAGCGCGAGAGTCAGAATGCCGGCAGGCACAACAAGCCCTACCAACGGAATGACGACCAGGTTAAGAACAAAAGAAATCAATGGGATCTTGTGAAAATAGATTGCCATCAACGGAATGGTACCTAATTGGGCCGCCAGGGATACGAGAAAGGGCTTTACAAGTCCCCGGTCTGCCCATATTCCGGCTCTCCCCGCAGGCAGCCGCTGCAAAATCATTTTTTCCAGGGGCTGAAGTTGATTATAAAAAAAGAGGATCGACAAAACGGCAAGAAAAGAGAACTGGAATCCCACACTGAACAACTGGTTCGGAGAAAAAAGCAGAATCACAAAGGCGGCCGTAAAAACAGTGTTGTAAATACTTGGCTTGCGTTCCAGAATAATCCCCAGCATATAAATGGAAACCATCAGGGTCGCGCGGATAACCGGCGGATTGGCCCCTGTCAGAAAAGCATAAAAAGTGAGCACAAAGATCGTCAACAGATTGTGCCAGCGGAAAGAAACGGGAAAAACGGAAATCAGGATATAAATCAGTAATACCACAAAACCAACATGTAAACCGCTTATGGCCAGCACATGAGCGACGCCGCTGTTCTGAAAATCCGACTTGATATCGGGTGAAATTCCCTCTTTGTTCCCCAGCAAAATCGCTGTAAGAAATGCGGCTGTCTGGCCGGGAAGCAGATATTCTATGCGCCGGGTCATTTTTTCTCGGATATTGTAGAGGAAGCAGGCAATTGATTTTCCACCCCGCTCGACAGAACCAATCGTTGATTCCCGCCCGACCTGAATTGCACCCATAATCCCGCGGTCGGCGAGAAATTTGCCGTAATCAAACTGGCCGGGATTGCGCAGTTCGGGCAGGTTCTCAACGGAAACATTCTGCAGAATCAGGCAGTCCCCGGGATTCAGATACGGTAAATCGATTTTGCTTCGGATCAGGAAATCGCGATTGATGACAAATTCACTCTCCCCGATATTAAGTTTCTGCAGCCGCGCCGTAAACTGATTTTGCGGTCCTGCCGGAGGTTTGTTCACAATAATGGTGGCTGAAACGGCATTTTGGGGAAGCACGGCTTTCACGGGATGTTCAAGATGGAATGAATCCCATAAGCCGAAGTTCAAACTGCCAGTAACGAGAAATAAAATGCCAAACAGATAAATTGCAATTTTTCTTTTGTGAAATATGACGGGCAAGATAATGAAAATGAAGAAGAAGCCGGATAGCACCCGCAGATCCACGGCGGCAATCCTCTGCAGCCAGATGCCGCCGGCAAAGCAGAGAGCGGCGAACACATAGGGAACACGGCCAAGTTTTGCTCTCATTTTTTGGCTTTTTTAAAATGAGTGATTAAGCTTACAGCAAACCAGTCGGAGATAATTCTCAGAAAAAATAATCTGATGCCGTTTTGAATTTGGAAAGAAAAAGGGCGATAATCAAATAAAATTTCCGGGAAATTTAAATGCATATCCCGCCAGGCAGAAGATATATATTGATCCGGTTTCAGCAGGTCAGATGGAAAGCGCCGATCACATTTCTCTCCCCGGTTTCCCAGATGCTGTTGTAGATCTTGACAGCTTCATCGCTTTTGGCGGCTCTTAAATCGATTTCCAGCCGCTTCAAACTTTGGATAAAAGCAGCGCTGATTTTCATGAGACCAAACTTGCCCTGACCCACTACCAGGATTTTGGGAGAATTGGTTTCGAGCATGGGGAGATCTTCCGGCAGCAGCAGATGCCCTTCCTTCCGCCACCACGAGACATCCACCCGGTCCGGATAAATGATGACATCCGACTGGTAAGTCTGACCATCGATAGTCATCCGGCCAAATCCGTAATCTTTGATACGGCCGTTTTTTTCCATCTCTCCTCCCGCTAAATAAATCAAAGAATAAATCTCAAATTACTCCGACGAACCCTTTCCCTCACTGACATTCAGAAGATTTTGCCCGCCTCAGGGAATGCAGCGTCGGCTCTCAATCAATACTCAAATCAAGATTTTTATCCGATAACCACAAATCTTTCTCCCGAATGAAGGTCTGAACATTGGCCTGATGGGAGTGGAGCTGCACCAGCCGGTTTGAGTAACTGTAAAGGCGGTGCCTGAGTTCATCGCCCTCCACCCCCGCTTTCGCCAGTTTCATTCCTTCCCGGACCAGTTGCTGCAAATATTCCTGTTCATTTCTTATGCGGCGCAACACTTCCTCCGGAGATTTTGCCGGTTTGGCGTGTCCGGGGACCAGACACCGGATGTCATATTCGACCGCCAGTTTTTTGAATCTTTTCAGGCTGGTCCAGTAACGCCGGGTACTGTGCAGGATAAAGGGGGCCGGCGCCTGGATCAGCATGTCTCCGGAAAACATCATGTTTTCCTCCGGGACGATAATGGCACACATGTCAATACTATGGCCCGGAAGGTGAAAAAAGGCAAATGAGTATGGCGGTATTTCCAGAAATTTGCCGTCCGGCTGATAGCGAATATTGTCCGGGAATTTTAAATGATCCAGATTTTCGATGCCCTGTTTCCGCCACATTCCCCGCAGATAGCGGACATCATTGTTACGCATATCCTCTGTTTTTTTCGCGATCACCTCATGCCCGTAAGCGGGTTCATTCCGGAACGCCTGCCAGCCGGAGATATGGTCCCCGTGAGTGTGTGTGAACAGCACCGCTTTTTCAAATATTCCTTCCTGCTGAAGAAAATTTTTGATATGCTGCGTTTCTTTGGGAAACACGCCCGGATCGACCAGATATGCATAACCATTTTCGTAGACTACCGTGGAGTTCATGCCAAGGAACTGACTGCTGAATCTTCTTCTCATGCTCTCGTCTCTGTTTTTT
>JARRQT010000200.1:0-6882 GCA_037381445.1 Calditrichia bacterium | reverse complement strand
ATAACCGTTCCGAAACCCAGTTGGTCAGCACAGGCCCGGGTACAGATAATGACCGTATCGTCCTTTTTTATATGCCCAATCGCCTCGGGATCAAGATGATCACCATGCTCATGGGTCACTAGTATGATATCTGCCTTTGGCATCGCGGAATAGTCGGCGTAGCGGCTTACCGGATCGATGTGGATCACCATCCCGTTATATTCGAACATCAGGGTGGCGTGTCCGATGAAGGTCATTTTCAGATCCCCGCCGGCGGTGTGAACGGTATCAGCGTCAAACTGGCTTTGGGCGAATACAAACGAAACCAACCCGGCTAAAATCGGGAAAAATTATATTTGAGGGCCTTCTTTTCACCTGCTGCTTAATTCTATCAAATTTAGAATAAGTTTCGGGGATATGCACCTGCAAATTTGTAGAGTATCAAATAATATGCGTGATCCCAAAAAGAATTGGTATACTTTGAACAATATTTGCAAACCTTGGTGCCAGACCATTTGCCGTCAGCAGAAAAACATTTCAGGCATAGGCGTCCCAATCGTCGTCATGCTCAAAACCGTCACTGCGGACATCAATCCAGATATTGATTGCCCCGGTCAGCAGCTTATCATCTATATCTTCCTCCGTACCGGTAAAATTAGGCAGTTCGAGGATCATCTCTTTCAGTTCATTATCGGAGAGGTGCAGCAGGTCAACCGATCCATGGCAGTGATAAAGGGCACAGGCAACGGCATAGTAATTTGCGGCATTTAAGGGACAAACGGACGCCAGGGCAATGCGCAGCGGATCGAGAAGCTCGCTTGAAATCGGCAGCCTGCTGTAGAATTCGCGAACAATATCAATCAAATCCTGACGGGTGATTTGAATATCCGCTTCCCTGGTCGGAATGATTTCCGGATGCGATTTCAATATTTTTTGCGCAAACCACTGCATCCATTGGGAATGGGAATCGAAATCGGACAGCTCCCGAAGGATATTCTCAATATCTCCCGCATCCCCTTTCCGGAAACAGGAACGTAAAGCAAATGAATACATCTCCGGGCCATCGTTAAACTGCCAATTCACCACGCCATCTTTAATGCGAACCGTATAATTCACGGCTAATATATGCCCCGGCTCAGCGCCCAGCAATATTCCTTCCAGCGGTGAGGTCAGCACCAGCTCAATCAATGTAACCGGAATGCGCTGGCGGACACTTATCTCCTCGATTGCTTCCCGCAGGAGACACTTCTTGAAATGCTCAAGCAAATCCCATTTATCCATTTTTTCTTTCATGAGCTTAGAGGCACCCCCCCATAGAATCCATTTTTGAGAATATGAATCTAATCTGACCGGTGACTAATCTTCGGAAAGAGAATTCATTTTTTGATAAAAATCTTCCGCTGTAGGATCATCATAGGAAATTGATCTTATGTAGCCGTTGCTTTGGATATAAGCCGCCAGGAAATCCGCAAAGGTGGGATACAGCGTTCCCCAGCTATCTGGAAATTCCTCATGGCAGGCATCAAAAACGGGGCTTTCCTCCCCATTTTGCGAGGAGCCCGTTACAAAAATGAGCAGTTCGCCGAGATCCGTGCGGGCAAAAGGGATAAAGGGATAAGGTTTCCTTTCTTCCGATCCCAATTTCCAATTCATCAACTCCCTATACTCATAAACCTCCTTCAATGTATCCAGTCCAAATATCTCGGCTCCGACCAGCCCCTTGACGCGATCTCCATTTTTATCTGTTTCAATTCTTCCCAACTTTGCCCCTGAAATGTAACCGCCATTAGATTGATTCAGAAAACACTTGTATGAAAACGGCAGCTCGATCCCCAGATCAACTTCCGTGTCGATGATCTCGATAACGTCTGCCGGTTCATTAAAATGACAGTTTGGGGGTATCTCCTCAATCTTCTTTTCCAGCATTTCCAGAATCGCGCTGATTTTTTCTTTCATCTGCATTCAAATTGTTTTTTTGTATTCCTGCTATTTTGAACGAATCAATTAATGCAACGTTTTACCTGTTAAGGAATCAAAATAAATTCACTTTCAGGCGAAGGGGCTGAAGAGTCTCCGCTTTACGGCCAGTGAATAAAGTGAAAGCACCGCAACCGATCCCACAAAATTTGCTGCGGAGATAATCGTCGCGTAGATGAATAATCCGCTGAAGAGCCCCGTATAGCTATTGGCCATCATAATGTATTTATTAATATTATACCCCAGCAAAAGCGCCGCGGTATTCACTACCAGCAGCAAAATCACCAGGGTCGCCAGACCTGACCACATGCCCTTCAGATCCGGAGGACTCAATTCCATGTGGGAAGCGACACAGAGCGAAATATAAAGGAACAACCAGAATGTCCAGGTTTTCAGGTTTGCCTGTGTAAAAATAGTTTTCAGTGTTTCCCTGCCGGTAGCCAGAAAAACATCAAACTGCGGCTGCAAGCCAGCAAGGTTAGAAATCGTCAGGTTTTTACTGCTGATGATTTTGAAAACTGCCAGTTTATTGGGAAGAAGATAGTACATTGCCGCATAAAGCACAAAGGCGCCTAAAATGATTGGACCGGCTCCGATAAAAAAATTTCCTATTTTTTGATAAGCGCTGCGTGGATTATAGGCATGATTCACATAGCCCAACGTGCCATCCCGGGCATTGGGGTCATAAAGCTTCATGGAAACAATCCGGTGACGGAAAAGGATGCAAAAAAGCGCGTGCCCCAGTTCATGGACCGGCGTCCCCAGCCAGCCGGTCCATACCATATCGGCCTTGTAGCCCACGGAGCGGACGAAGGCTGTGCGGGTAAAGCGCGCCAGAAGATACAGGATCAAACCAAATATAAAGAAGACTCCCAACAGGGTAATCAATTGACCGGCTGTTGTCAGGACAGCCAGCTTGATAAAATCGAGTAGAGAATTAACCATTTCCATTTGCATATCATCCTATCTGCTTAACAGCATGGAAAAAAACAAATTTCAATCTGATCGGGAATTTTCTTCATTTTCTTTTTCCATCTGTTCCAGTATTTCCCGAATAGCCGGCGGCTGCTCGCCTCTCTTGTAGTAAGTGTCCCATGCCAGTTCAATAATTTCCTGATCGGTGAGATTCAGATCACTGACCGGCGTGCCGCCCAGCCTTCGTATCAGTTCATCTCTTTCTTTGCCCATTCTGTTGGCCCTCTCAGTATGCCATTGGAACGTCGCGAAACTTTGCATAACCCTTGCTTCCCAGGCTTAGCTGCAAAAGTGTTACCTGGTTAGTCTCTGAGCTCACTTTGTTAAAAACCAGCTCAACGGGCGTCGGGACACCCGGCACCAGCATCTTCTCCAGCCGGTAGCTGCCGCCCCACTCACAACTGGGATTCGGCCTGCTATGGGAATTTGCGATACTGACACTGCAGACAGGAAATTCATTGCCGGATTGATCATATATTTTTGTGGGACGCAGCCAGATCACCAGCTCACTCTCGTCTTCGGTATTGTTTGTGGCAATAAGCGAACAGGTGATGGTTCGTCCTTCCATCACACACGACTGCAGATGGAAAGTAAAGTTTCCCACTTCAGAGACCATATCGAGACCGGTGCCGTATGGTCCCGGCGTTTTATTGGCTTTGGGTCCGGCCGGAGAAGGAGAAGGATTGCCTGAGATCGATTCGCCCATAAGCTTGCGAACCACCTCATCTTTAAATATGGTCACCGACGCCACCGAAAATATCTTGCCCGTTTCGGTTGAAATCAGGCGGGCATTCACTTTAACATTATTGCCCAAATCGGTCACCGATCCCGAAGCAATAGCGTCCACACCCAGAATTCTTCCCAATTCTTTGGCGGAACTGGCGTCGATGATTCCCGACATGTTAAGCTTATGCTCCTGCAAAACCTTGTTCAGAAGCTGACGTTCGATGACCTCAAAGCGATTCGTCCGGTATAAGCGGGTAATCAATTCCTCCGCCAGATACATCCCAAACTGCGTGACCTTGCCCTGCAGATTGGAAAACTCAATCACCGCAATTTTTGATTTCTGCTTCTGGGAAAGGCTCGTAACGATTTGTTCCGTTAAATTTTCCAGCTGCGGATTCAGTGCATTCTTTTGCACGACGGTCTTCCCCGGAACCACCGGCGGGTCCGATTTCGCTGTCCTTCGCGAACCGGCACAACCTAGTGTCAGTCCAAGAATGGTCAGCAAAAGCAAAATTCGACTTGTTTTCATTATCTTCCCCTTCCTGCTGCAATTTTACTCGACATTCACTATAAGTTTCTTCCAAAGCTCAGGTGTTCAGGCAGGCTGTTGGCGAATATTCTCCTGCCGGGATTCCCAGATCATCCATTCCAGAAGCGTTTTGCTCTGCTCGCACAGCCTCTCGTCGGTCTGCCAGATGGAACCCCGGTGTTCGGCATTCACCAGACAGCCGCCGCCGCAGATACCCAGGGCAATGCAATCCCGGCATTTTTCCATATTCAACGGCGTTCTTTTTGACCATTCCAGATAAATCTCATTGCCCGCAGGATCAAAATCCGGGTCATCCACATCGCTGATAAAGTGCTGCCTGTCCCACAGGTGCTCATGACAGATTCCGATTTTACCTTCCGGATGAATGGCCATCTGACGCCCGCCGGCAGCCATGCAGTCATACAAATAAACCTGGCGGCGCTCAAAAGAATTGAGCTTGCGGTTGATTCGATTCTCCCGGATTCCCTTTTTCCGAAACACTTTATGGGCCTCGATGATAAATTCCGATGCTTTTTTATTATAATCTTCCGGCACCGGCATAATATTATTATCCAACAGCATGTTGAAACCCAGCCGCTTCACACCGTAATCTTCGGCGAAGCTTTTAATTGTTTCCCCGGGCTGAGCCAGATTCCGGGGCGTCAGGGTGCAGGCAATATTAATGTCCAGACCAAATTTCTGGCAGATTCTCAGACCGCGAACGATTTGCGGATATGCTGGCTTTCCGTTTCTTAGAATGCGATGAGCATTATGGGCTGCTGTTCCGTCAAGCGAAAAGGTCACTGTGACATCGTGCTTCTTCAAAAATCGCGCCCGCTCTTCTGTCATCAGGGAGCCGTTGGTTACCATAAGTGTTTTGAGATGCGCCGGCAATTTCCCAAGCCCTTTGTATTCCGCAATTTTCTCGATGGTGAAGGCCAGTACCGGAAAATTCATCAACGGTTCCCCTCCATAAAAGATGATGGCCTTTTCCTGCTCCAGCAGCTTTTCGTCCGTGTGAATTAGACGCGCATAGATATCCAATCCTTTCAGCGCGGTCTCTGTCGTCATCCGGATCGACTTCTGATTATCGGGCATGGGCTCCCGCACAAAACAGTATTTGCAGGCAAAATTACAATTATCGGTCAGAAGAAAATAGGCGAGATGAATGTAGGGCCGGGAAATTTTTGAAAGATGGAAATTCAATTCCCTCTCGTCTTCAGCGGAATTCTCAATCAGGATTTTTTGGTCAAGAAATGCCTGAAGAATTCTGCGGAAGAAAGCCCTGTCGCCGCTATCGCTTATTCCCGAAAGAAATTCCTTCGGCTCTGCGCCGGACTTGAAACGGTCTAACAGTTCCCGGGAGTCTTTATCCACAAAAACCGGCGTCAAGCGAAGGGAATTGTAATAGGCAAATGTGCCATCTTTTTCCAAAACATGCGTATATTTTGAATATTTCAACATGCGTCTGTCAATTGTTTGAACAAGTAAACAGTTACTACCCATGCCTGCGCGAAGGGCACATAGGCTTTAACCGGAAATAACAATCCGGGTTGTATTAAATTACATCTTCGTGGTTAACGATGCCCTTCCTTTTGATTTAAATAAACTAATCCGGGTGATCAATAAGAGCGGCAATTATAGTAATTAAGTATGAATCACTAACACTAACGCACACAGATTACACACAAATCGCGCCCCAGTTATTCCAACCCTGATCCATCCAGGCGCTCCAGTCATTCTGAACAGGTTCATCCGTTTCCCGTCCCTGATATAATTCATCGAAGGAGGAACCGTTTTCCAAAGCATTTTCTTCATCTGTCACTGCAATAACAAAGGATTTATCGAGTTTCTTTGAAAATACTTCAACTTTCTTCATAGGGAGATCTCCTTTTTTCCGTTTACAATTGTCATTTTCTTATTATAGTCACCCGGATTTCATTAGCATCAGTTCTCAGCTTCAATTTTCGGCTCTGGCATGGGTCGCTTCACGGAAGCGGTTTCCGGCAATTCAGGAATTGAACGGCTCGATAAAACTGCTGTCATAATATTTTATATAGGAATCCCAACTGCCGGGGCAAATACTTTCGACTGCACATTCCCGGCACTGCGGCGCCGAGGTTCCGCTCCCGCTGGGGAAATCGAACATTAATTTATTTCTCTCCTCCGTATCGTCCGGCGAACGGTAGGCCGCGACATTATCCTTGGTGCTTTTGTTGACGAAAAACCAGTAATACGGATCGAGGACACACAGAGGGGTTGTAAACACACGGACATTCCGTTTCTGGCCCTGGTTTCTGTATTCAATAACTTTGTCCAGTGCGGTTTCCAAATATGGAGTGGATTCTTCAAATCTCACCGGGATCAGATCGCTGTTTTTTGCGGCATATCCCGAAAGATCAATATTGCATAGTATCAGAGCAACTTCATCGGGAAAAGTGTCATACATGTAATCGATGTAAGCGGGCAAATCTTTATAATTATATTTTACAATATTGAATTTAATGGAAGTGTTGATTCCGGCGGCCACACAATTTTTCAATCCTCCGATAGACCGCTCAAAGCTTCGGGCAGTCCTGGTGAGGAAACTATGCTTTTCCGGCATATGACTGTGAATGGCTGTTACCATTTCCAGCCTTGAATTTCCCACTGCCTTCAGAAAACGGTCCAGGAATTTGGGATTGTTAAATGCCACG
>JARRQT010000199.1:0-6573 GCA_037381445.1 Calditrichia bacterium | reverse complement strand
CCATACCGCTCATTCCGTCTTTTCACCTTTATGATGTCGTCTTGCGCTTTCGTTCTCCTCCCGACGCAGATCTCTTGTTGAAAAAAATAACCTGAATGCGGAGAACCGTTTTATGAAAAAATGCTTACCATTCGTTCTTTTTCTTCTGTCTTTTTCTGTTCTTTGGCTGGATTGCGAGAAGGACACCGCTCCCTTGCTCTCCCGCCAGCCGGAGCTGAGCCTGACCGCGGAGGATGTCACCTGCACGGAGGCCTGGCTGCGGGTGCAGACTGACAACCTGCTGGGATGGGATGTGCTGAAAGTCTCCCGCGATGATTCGGTTATTTACACCGGCAGACCCGGGCCGGCCGATACGCTTCTTTATGATACCGGCTTGCTGCCCTCCCGGCAATACAGTTACCGGGCCTCCCTGCTGCGCAATAACAATCTGCTGAAAGAGAATGCGCTGTGCAGCATTACCACCCTGGATACCACCAGCCATGACTATAACTGGACGGTTGATACGATAGGCACTTATGGAAGCGTTTTATACGATGTTGCCATGATAGATGAAAACGATATCTGGGCAGTGGGTGAAATACATACCCCGGAGACAGACAGATACGACAGCCTGGGAAATTGGGTGCCACCTTTTAATGCGGTCCATTGGGATGGTTTTGACTGGGATTTAGTGAGAATTTACGCGGTCACGTCATATGGCGTCGCATCCAGAGGACCGATATTAACAGCTTTTGCCTTCTCAAATAATGATATCTGGACTTTTTCATTAGCTGGTTCATATTCACATTATAACGGAAATATTTGGCAAAGTGGGGTTGTTGAACAAACAATAGGATCCATAAATAAAATATGGGGCAAATCACCAATTGATATATATTTTGTGGGAACCAACGGAAATATTACCTATTACAATGGTGCGTATAGTTACTGGTCCCGTATAGAAAGCAACACAGACATGCCCATCCAGGATATCTGGGGAGCCACGGACCCCATATCCGGCAAAGCGCTTATTTTAGCGGTCGCCTCGCCAAAATACAATTGGCAAAAGCCACTTCTGCTGAATCTTGCAAAGTATCCGGTCAAACCGGAATTTTTAACCGTCTATAATCTATTGCATAGTGTCTGGTTCCGGACGCCCAGAAAGATTTTTGTGTGTGGTGGCGGCGTCCATTACCGGATAAATGAAACCTGGACCAGGGTGGAGGAATTGCCGGCCATTTTCTACAATCGCATCCGGGGGTCCGGTTTAAATAATATCTGGGTTGTGGGCGATTTCGGGATTGTGCTGCACCATAACGGGGTAACTTGGAAAGAATTTCCCCAGTTATTGTTATCGACCGGTAATTATGAAGGATTGGCAGTAAAAGACAACTTAACTGTGGCAGTTGGTTGGAAGGGAGAAATCGCGATAATTGTCAAAAACTTTTAAAATTATTAAAATCCGGGAGGCAGATATGAAAGACCGTACAAAAATCGTTTTATTATTTTCAATGATTTTTTTGGTATGGATAGTAAAGAATTTTGCCCAGGAAAGTTCCATACCTGATTATACCAATGAACAATACTATTTGATGGAACCTCCCATGGGAATGAATGCCCAATATGCCTGGCAATTTCCGGATGGTAAAGGTGATGGGATAACCATTGTTGATATTGAGTTTGGGTGGAATTGGGATCATATTGATTTGCGAAATAATGCTTCTGCCAATGTTGGGTCTAACGATAATGCAGACCATGGAACATCTGTAATGGGAATTTTGGTGGCGGAAGAAAACGGTTTTGGCATTACTGGTTTTGCGCCGCATGCAAGGGTATATGGAATAGCCCAAAGTAGTAATGATCCGGATATAACCACCGCCCTTAATGCTGCTGTATCCTATTCATCTTCTCCTCTCATTCTGCGAATTTTACACCTTATACAGTGGTCCTAATATTGGGGTCCATTATATTACAAAGGAAAACTTATCGAGCTAAAATGATGCATTTCCATGACGACACATAACATTTCAGGGCCCGGCCCATTTTGCCCCTGACGGCCGTCAAAATCCTGGATAGCGAAGCAGCCGAAATAAATGTGGTCAGCCAGTGACTACAGGTCATCAAAAACTACCGCAACCCGTGAAAAATAGATTAAGGTTTTCGCATGTCGAAAATTGACCTGTGAATTCGTCTTGCCGACCATTGTTTGGGGCACAACAAAAGCACTATGATATTGAATCGTTGAGTCCCCAACAATCAATTTGGACTTTCCCACCAAAAAACGACATTAATGAAAAATAACGATTCCAGGAAAACCGAGATGGCATCAAAATGATCTAATGTTTTCCAAGCTGAGCCTGCCGAACTGCCTCATTATGATTTAACGCGATTAATTCTCTATTAAGATCTGTTCATCATATTCCACTTCGAAACGAAGTTTATGCCTGGCTTCTTCCTGCGCCAGGGAAAGAAACAGTTCCTTCAGGCCGGCGTCATCAGCAGACTGGGCCAGATCATGGTACAATTTGAAAGCGGCTTTTTCTGCTTTCATGGCAACAATGAGCGCCTGCTGGTAGGTGAGATCAGACTGCAGTTTTACTGGAATCAAATGATCGCCGATCTTCAGGTCCGTTATTTTTTCTTTGGCGGAAAGCAGCTTTTTGCCCTGCTTCACCGCAATGAGCTTTGCCTTATGCTGGCCTTCTTCTTTGGCAAAACTCTCAAACACCTTTTTCATCTGACGGGAAGCCATCTGGGCGGCAAGTTCGGTGTAAAACCGGGCCGCTTCTTCTTCCTGCTCAATGGCAAAATCAAGAATTTTATTGACGGAATTTAGAGCCATATTTATTTCCTCCGTAGCTGTTGGCATTCAGCTCTCAGCGTTTAGTTATTTCGCCATCTCGTCACTCCATTACTCCAATACCCCAAGACTCCACTTTATTCAGGAAGTGAGATATTCATGGATCGAGCGGGCGGCTTTGCGGCCAGCGCCCATTGCCAGGATAACCGTAGCGGCTCCCGTAACCACATCGCCGGCCGCCCAGATGCGCTCGCGGGATGTTTTGCCGGTCTCTTCATCTGCCACGATATTTCCTTTTTTTCCGACTTCCAGGCCGGGCGTGGTCGCCGAAATCAGCGGATTGGGGCTGTTGCCAATGGCGCACACTACGGCATCCACCGGAAAAACCGTCTCGGAGCCTTCGATAGGAACGGGCCGGCGGCGGCCGGAGGCATCCGGATCGCCCAGTTGCATTCTCTGGCAGACCATCTCCTTCACCCATCCGTTTTCATCTCCTATATATTGCAGGGGAAGCGTCAGATACTCGAAAATAACGCCCTCTTCCTCAGCATTTTCGATTTCTTCCAGACGTGCCGGCAGCTCGCTTCTTGACCGACGATAGACGATCCTGGATTCCGCCCCCAGTCTCATGGCGCTGCGGGCACAATCCATTGCCACATTGCCGCCGCCGATGACCGCAACCCGCTTATGCGTCTTTACCGGGGTGTGATATTCAGGGAAAAGGAATCCCTTCATCAGGTTGAGCCGGGTCAAATATTCGTTGGCGGAATAAACGCCGTTCAGATTTTCCCCAGGGATATCCATAAACCAGGGCAGTCCTGCGCCGGAGCCGACAAAAACTGCATCATATTCCTCCATCAGGCTGTCCACGGTGCGGGTTTTCCCCACCACATAATCGGTCATAATATCGACGCCGAGCTTTTTCAGGTAGTTTACTTCCCGACTGACAATCGCTTTGGGGAGCCGAAACTCCGGGATGCCGTAAATCAAAACGCCGCCCATTTTGTGCAGCGCCTCAAAAACGGTAACCTGGTGCCCTAACTGAATCAAATCGCCAGCTACGGTAAGCCCGGCCGGCCCGCCGCCGACTACCGCGACTTTTTTCCCGCTGGATTCTTCCATTTGGGGCAGCTCCACTTCCCCTTGCTGCGCTTCCCAATCGGCGAGAAACCGCTCCAGACGGCCGATGGCAATTTGCCCACCCTTCCTCTGCAGAAGGCAGGTTTCTTCGCACTGCTCCTCCTGCGGGCACACCCGGCCGCAGATTGCCGGAAGACAGTTTTTTTCTTTTATAATCTTGATGCCCCTGGCGAAGTCATTTTCGGCGATCGCTTTAATAAAGCCAGGGATATTGATCTCCACCGGACAGTTGGAAACGCACTTCGGTTTGGGACACTGGATGCAGCGGCTGGCTTCTTCTACCGCAGCCCGTGCGGAATAACCCAGCGCTACTTCATTAAAATTATGCCTTCGGATTTCGGGAAGCTGTTTCGGCATTTCCCTTCTATTAAGATCCAATTTTTTCTTTTCGGCTACGGGCATGGCTTTATCCTGTAAGTTTGCGGGAATGTTCTTCACATTTGCTGGTGCGGAGCGGGATAACTTCCTCTCTCATATAGGTCTTGCGTCTTTGCAAAAGCTCCTCCCAATCCACTTCATGTCCATCGAAATCCGGGCCGTGAACGCAGGCGAAGCGGGTAGTGCCGCCCACCGATACCCGGCACACGCCGCACATGCCGGTGCCGTCTATCATGATGGGGTTCAGGCTCACCCAGGTGGTGATGCCCAGGCTGCGGCTGGCATCTGATCCTTTTTTCAGCAAGAATGTGCACCCGTTGATTAGAATGCGGTCAATGGGCTCGCCAATATCCTTGATGATTTCCGGCAGCCGGCTGACGTGGCCACGGTAGCCTTTGGTTCCGTCCCGGGTGATATGAAACATCTTGTCAGAAATAGCCTTGAAGCGATCTTCCCAATAAAAGAGATAGGAGCTTCGCCCTTCGATTATGGTAATAATGCGGTTACCCATCTCTTTCAACGCCCTGGCAATAGGGAAAATGCTTCCAATGCCATAGCATCCGCCGATGCATAAAACCGTCCCGTATTTTTCCACGTCGGTAGCATTTCCCAGCGGGCCGACCACGGTCGGGATGTTTTGCCCTGCTTCCAGCGCTGCCAGGCGATGGGTGGTGTTTCCGATATTTAGAAATACGGTGGTCACCGTCCCCATCTCCCTGTCCCAGTCGGAAATGGAAAGCGGAATTCTTTCGCCTTCTTCTTCCGCTCGCAAAATAACGAATTGGCCCGGCTTGGCTTCCCGGGCGACTTCCGGGGCTTCCACCGTTAAAAGGTGCACGTTCGGCACGATCATCCGGCTTGCGATAACTTTAAACATTTTTCTTCCTTATGCTAACGGGGTGCGGGTTTCGTTCCAAGGATTCGCCCATGGGCAGGTTGATATGAAGGGTGCCCGAAGGCTGCTCATCGGAAATTGTTGCCCGCCAATCCATGTCAAAATTGGGTGATTTTACCATAATCCGGTCTCCATCGGAAATGTGTTTTCGACGGGCATCCTGCGAATTTATGGTAATCGTCTCTTCCGGGAACAATTTCTTGGCGCCGTCCACCCGGGAGGAAAGCGAAAAACCGCGATGGGTGTGTTCCGGGATGGAAGTGCGCAGAACGATCGGGAATTTTTTATTGGTTCGCTTCCTTTTCAACGTTGCCTTTTCGGGGAAAATAAACTTACCTTCACAATCGAGTGGTGAGGGATTTCGGCCGGGCTTCTCAAAATTCTCAAAACCTGGCACAAACTGCGATATCTCCCGGTGAATCTCGGCGGCGTTTTTGAAATCGAATCCGGCCACACCCATTTTCTGCGCAATCCGGCACAAGATCTGCCAATCAGGAAGTGCTGCGCCCGGCGCATCAACCGCTTTTTTAGCGCGCTGCACACGGCCTTCGCCGTTGACGAAAGTGCCGTCCGATTCGGTGAATGCTGCAGCTGGCAGCGCCAGGTCGGTTTTCCAGTTGCCTTCCAGGGGGAAAATATTCTGGGAGATGAGATAATCCGCCGGCGGGTATCCGGCAGGCGGAAACTCGCCCATCAAGTAAAGGACTTTCAGCTTTCGCCCATTGGAAAATGTAGAGATGATTTCGTCGGGAATGAACGCCGGAATTTGCGCATTCCATATCTTTTTCAGTTCCTGGAGATGCTTTTTGTTTGATGAAGAAAAACCACCGGGAAGAAATTCGGGATAAGCTCCCATTAGAATTGAACCTAACAGGTTGTTTTGTGCCGGCAACGGAAACACACCGGCATGTATTTTCTCCGCCAATTCATCTGCTGCTTCCAGTATTTCTTTGCCGTGGTTGTACTGAAGAAATTCCGAGCCGATGAGAATAACCGGGGTATCTGCTGTTCGCAACAACTCCGCCGTTTCTACAAGATCGTCCATCAGCGTTTGGGGATGAGCGTTGCCCTTGCTCTTCTGCGCAGAAATGCCTTTGCCCTTTTCGCCAGCCATTTCAGTGAGCTTGAGAAGAAGATTCGCCTCTTCTCCAAAAGCAGGCTGCAGCCACTTGTGGGATATGAGAGAAAGATTATGCTGATGAGGATGAACGGTAATAACTTTGGCTCCCCGCTGCACCGCCCGCCGCAGCTCCACTCCAATTACCGACCGGCCAAAACGGGTATCCAGTCCAATGCACAAGATGACCGGCGCTTTGCGAAGCGCCGACAGCGGGGCTGATTTTTTCATTAAACTGAGATAAGCATTGAAACCGGCACCGTA
>JARRQT010000198.1:0-15365 GCA_037381445.1 Calditrichia bacterium | reverse complement strand
CGACATCATTCAATTCGGTCTCATACCAGACCGCCACCTGCCGGCGTTTTTCCAGAATTTCCTCTATCCGCTGCATCTGCGCAATCCCCAGCGCGCAGTTGATATCGGACAGCCGGTAATTGTAGCCCAGCCGCTCGTGCTGCAGCCACTGCCCGTTGTTCCCCCGCCCCTGGTTTCTCAGGCTGCGGCACAGGTAGTCGATTTCTTCGCTGTCTGTTAAGATGATGCCGCCCTCCCCCGTCGTGATCTGTTTGTTGGGATAGAAGGCAAAAACACCACAGTCGCCGAGGTTTCCCACTTTCTGCCCATCCATTTCCGCTCCCAGCGCCTCAGCGGCGTCTTCAATCACTTTCAGGCCGTATTTTTTGGCAACCCTTTGGATGGCGGGCATATTGGCAGGCACGCCGAATACATGCACCGGAAGGATGGCACGGGTGCGTCCGGTTATTATTTCCTCTATTTGCCGCCAGTCGATGTTGAAAGAATCGGCTTCGATATCCGCGAACACCGGTGTGGCGTTTTCGAACAGGATGCAGTTGGAGGTGGCAATGAAACTGAAGGGTGTGGTGATGACCTCATCGCCGGGCCCGATTCCCAGGGACTTGATGCACAGGTGCAGCCCGCTGGTGCCGCTGTTCACGGCAATCCCGTAACGCGCGCCGGCATAATCGGCCACCATCCTTTCAAATTCTGGCAGCCTGGGCCCCAGGCTCAGGTGCGGTGTTTTCAAGACATCCAGAATTGCATCAATTTCCAGGCCGGTAATATCCGGCCGGGAGAGCGGTATTTGCATATTCATATTTTTCTCTGGTTATGGTTGACTGCGGTAGATGGGGAAATATGTCCGGGCGTAAAACGATTCCCGTTTGTGATTGCCGGATTTCCGGGCGGCTTCATTCAACCGCGCATAGGTCTTTTGATCAAAAACCGTTTTCCCGCAATAGAAATCCAACACATGCCCCGAGAAGCCTCGTTTGAAACTGAACAGGGCATCATCAAGGGTGACGCCCCCGCCCAGATTGAAAATCCGGAATCCCCGCGCTTGCGCCCATTGGATGATGCCGTAAAAAAGATAATTGTTTGGGCGCAGTTTCAAATAGCGGTCATCGGAGGCGCCCAGGTGGTAGTGAAGCCGGTGATGGTGGGACAGGCAGATCGCCATGGCGACGGGGACACCGTCAGAATCCACCGCAAACAGGTGAAAGCCGGGACCCATGAGGGCTTTCAATGAATAAAAATATTCTTTGGGAAAGAAGTAGAACGGTTTTGCTTCCACTTTTTTCATGGTTTGATAATAGAGGGAGATAAACGCTTCCAGGCGGTTCTCCGGATTCACTTCCCGGAAAGCGAGATTGTTTTTGAGGGCATTCTTCAGATTGCGCCTGTGATGAGATGAAAATCCGTCCGTGATCTCCTGCAGCGGGCGTGCGAGGTCCACGTAGACAATGCGGCTGCGGATCTCCGTTTTGGTGACTGCTGCTGTGGGCCGGTGATTTTCCAGGAAGGGATTATAGCGGATAAATTCGGTGATCACCCGGTTGTCCCGGCACCATTCCGTAAAATATTTAAAGAATTGGGTATTTATTTTTTCCGGAGAAGTGAGCAGCGGACCGGAATAACCGTAGGGCGTGGTGATATCATAATAATCCCCAGCTAAACCGCTATTGGAGTCGGGAGGTGGGATCCTGCGCCTGTAAAACGGATAGATCACCGCCTCACCCTCATCCCCGGCAAGAGAAGCAACGAATACTTCCCCTTCATCCAGGAACCGGGTGGAGAGCACATATTCGGGCGTCAGGTAGACGTCCCCTTTTCCCGAATTATTTAATAGTGCTTTCCAGGCAGCCTGGGATTTCAGGTCGGTCAATTTTTCCACTTTAAAAATGCGATCAGAAATCATCGATTCGGGTGCTCCGTGGTTTTACAATGGTACCGGATTCTCTCAGGCACTGCAGTGCATTCTCGTCAATATAGATTTCATCCCAGTAACGCAGGGCGTAACCTTTCCGGATATTGAAAGGCGGAATGGTCTGCTGCAGGAACAGGTCTTGGACGCACAGTTCCGCTTCGTTGAATCCGAAGCAGGCGCGCATGACCGCCGAACTGGAAAACCGGAGATTCACCTCAAATATTTTGATCCCGGCGGATGTTTTGCGAAGCTGGATATTGATGGGGCCCCAGATATCGAACGACTCCACCAGCTTTCGGCACACCGCTTCAATTTCCGCATCGAATACCACTTCAGCCTTGTAGGTGAGGCCGGCCGCCAGGTCTCTTTTAAAAACGATCTGGCCGACATAGCCGTTGCACGGACTCTTATAAATGCCCACCGTGTATTCTTCATTGTCCGGCAGCAGGTATTCCTGGATGATGGCGTCCGGAATATAGGCGGAAAAGAAATTCAGTTCTTCCCGGTTTTTCAGGATATAGAAATTTTTCGAACCGGAACCCAGGCGGGGTTTAAGAATAACCGGGAAGGGATGCTGTGCGAGGAAATTCTCCAGCTCCGGCGACGGGCGTGCCAGAACACTGTCCGGCGCCGGCAGCGCCTTTGCATTCAGCGCCTGCACCATATTCCATTTATCCATGAACAGCTCGATGTGCTGCGCGGAATTCAGGATCAGTTTCGTTCCGCTCTCCGCTTCGAATTTGTCCCGGCGGGGAGCCATTTTACGCATCTCGATTTCCGAGCCAAAGGCCGCCAGCCGCACATTTTCCGCCGCACAGATTTCCTTCAGACGCCCGATATATTCCTGTTCATTTTCGGAAATGCGGGGCAGCCGGTAGGCCACGTCGGCGCGGAACAGACCCACCGAGAGCGGATCAGCATCGGTCGCGATCAGCCTCAAATTCAGACGCGCCTGGCGAAAGGCCTTGAAGATGCTGACCCCCGGCGGCGCGCCCACGCCGGTCACCAGCACGGTGATTGCATCATTTTTTAACATTTGTCTCAAGGCAGGTTACCTAATTTTTTGGGGAGCTGGGACCCTCTACCGGTGAGGACCACCATTACGGTTTTGAAAATAATTTTTATATCGGAGAGCAGCGACCAGGTTTCTATGTAATCCACATCCAGTTTGATGCGCTCGTCCCAGCTCAGCTCGTTACGGCCGTTTACCTGCGCCCGGCCCGTAATTCCCGGTTTCATTCGCAATCGCTTCCGTTGAAATGAACTGTATTTTTCAGCGTGGTGCGGCAGATCGGGCCTGGGTCCTACAAAGCTCATTTCACCTTTGAGTATATTCAAAAACTGGGGAAGCTCATCCAGGCTGGCCTTGCGCAGTATTTTTCCGATTCCGGTAAGCCGGGGATCATCCTGGTAGCAATAGCTGCCCAGCGTGGATTTTGGCGCATCCTGTACCATGGTCCTGAATTTATAAATGGTAAAGTTTCTACCATTTTTCCCGGCACGCCGCTGTTTGAATATAATTTCTCCCGGTGATGAATATTTTACCAGCAGGGCGACTACCGCCAGAAGGGGCGACAGCGCAGCAAGCAGCGCCAATGAGAGCATAATATCCACCGCACGCTTCACGGCGAGCTGAATCCGGATTATCATATTATTTTTCATGAGTGTTTATTTTTTGAAGCACCGCCGGAAATTCATACTGGAATTGGGGTGCCAGATTTTTATTACTTATAGAATCCTTTTTCAGAATCCTTTTCATTTGCTGGTAAGAGTGCTGCACAAATCCGGGCAGGTGCTCCTTATGCAAATGATAATATTCCATTAATTTTCGCTTCAGCGGATTTTCTGCGCGCGGTTTCTGAAAGGGAAAAAAGATGTGCCGGGCGCTCTGTCCGTGGACAAAATCGCTCTCGGGATATGCCACGTAAACCGAACCGATTTCCTCCGGAGAATGGGCATCGCTGCCCGCCACCGCGGGAAGATTGTTTTGCATGACAAATTCGTAACTCCTGCGATTGTTTTCCCAGGTGTCCCGCCCGTTGAAACACTCCACCGCATCGGTATAGAGCAGCGTCTGCTGAATAAACTCCTCGGATCGTTTCATCTCATTGCGGAAAATGCCGTTGCCGCGCCGGAAAATGTGGGGAAGCATGACCAGTCCGCCCTGCTTTTTAATCGCTTCCATCAGCATGAAAATATTTTTCTCTTTGATCATTCTCCGCAGATTCAATCCAATGACGTGCGAGTGATCATCAGTGGTGAATTCACAACCGACAATGATCCGAAGCCGCGAAGCCTCCAATTCTTTCAGTTGCAGCGCCCCTTCCATGGTATCATGATCCGTCACGCACAGCATATCCAGACCGGCTTCAATCGCTCTGCCGAAAACTTCCTTTAATTCGGTGAGTGAATCATAGGAATACGCAGTGTGGAAATGATAATCGATTTTGGGCATCAGTTCTGTCCGGACTCAAATTATTTTTATTAATTGCTCTGCGGCGCTTTGTATGGCATTTCAAGTCCCATATTTTTGATATTTAAAAATTAATCGTTAAAATTTGATGTGTAAGATCTACACAAGGAGATGTGAATGAAGTATTTCAAATTGTTCTGCTATCTGGTGTTTATCGGTTTACTGTTCTTGGTTCCGGATTTTGCCAGGGCGGATTCGCCGCTTTGGGCAAATATGGTGAGTCCCAAATATCGAAATGCCATCTATCCCACAATGGCAAAACCCGAACAAATTAAAATCAGGATTAAAATTGACCTTTCCCAGAATGCTTTGTCCCAGAGTTCACTGAATGTGACATTGGCACGGGACGGGAAATCTCTGAAAACATGGAATTTCAAGAACCTTCAAACCCAGCAAATAATTAATCTGCCGGTTGGTGATATTTCTTTTCAGAATACCCGCAGCGGTCCCTATGTTAAAGATGATGATCCCTATCATTTCACCCTGCAGCTGACAAACGGCTCCAACACGGTTGATACCGAAATTCTTGAGCTTAACATGGAACCAGTTTCAGCAGTGGGGATTTAACGCGGTGCGCAAATCGCTTTCCGGTAATCAGCCCCTGTGGGTCTTCACGGGATGCGAATTAACCGACGAATCGGCGGTCCGCGACCGGGTGCAGGGATACCGGCAGGAGCCCAAAACAGTGGCTTACTATATTGCCGATGAGCCGATCAGTTCATCCCATATTCCCAGCAGCACTTTAAGGAC
The DNA here is from genome assembly GCA_037381445.1 of Calditrichia bacterium. GTDB lineage: Bacteria > Calditrichota > Calditrichia > RBG-13-44-9 > RBG-13-44-9 > JARRQT01. The sequence goes on along the minus strand of JARRQT010000198.1, from coordinate 10,233 downwards.
TGTCTATAATGCAGTTAAAGAGGAGGATCCCTATCATCCCGCCGGGTGGGTAGATGTGACATCCACTTCCGAAGGCGACCGGCAGGAGGACTGGAGCGGTTACGGCGGCACCTCCGATTTCATCATGATTGACACCTACCCCTGCTTTACCCATGTAACCTGGCTGGGAAATATCGCCAACAATTTTGAGCAACTGCATGATCCCTCATTGGGGGTGGTGGACAATTTCGAATTTGTTGATGTCCCGACCTGGGGAGTACCGCAAATATTTCAGTCTTCCACCTGGCGCTGGCCCAACACCCAGGAAGAGAGAAATATGGTGTATCAGTATGTGACCCTCGGTTCCAAATCATTATTTCCCTATAAATATGAAGGTGATAATTTGTATTTGTGGGATTACTATGGAAACACGCTTGTGCCGGAACTTAAATCCATAGAAGCCGCGCTGTTTGCGTCCCGAAAAGCGGGCACCGGGGTGGTCTATCCGGAAAATCATATCTCGGTCAGCTCTTCCGATCCGGATATTCTGGTCTGGTCCTACCGGATCACCGATGAGAAGGAATATCTCTTTCTGATAAATCCTTCCAGCAAGTGGAATAAATCGCTTTCTTCCGTTCCGGCGCCATCTGACAGGACCATCTCTGTGGATATTACTTTTTACAATCCGGGAAGCAATCAGGTGGAGGCCCTGATCAAAGACGACGGGACGCCGCAGACTTACAATCTGAACGGCGGCCGTCTGAGCCTCAAACTGGGCGGTGTGAATGACACCTCCTCCGGTGTACTGGTGCTTTCCAGAACCCGGCAGGGCTTTAATCCGGAGGCTCCTTCCAGTCCGCAAGGTTTGAGACTGCAGGATTAGCGCTTGTTCGAATTTCAGTTTTAATCAGAAGGGAGAACTTTGCTGCCTGTTCATGGCATAGTTTCTCCCTCTTTTTTTGTATCATTTTTTTATCTCCGTAATTTCAGATGATCGGTATGCACAGATTCCAGAATCCGGACAAAATCGTCCCCAAGGGCATCGCGGGAAAACATGCTTTCGGCCAGCTCCCGCGAATTTTTGCCCATTTTTTCACGCATTTCCCGGGACTCGCACAGTGTGATGACCTTGTCTGCGAAATCCACGGGATTTTCCGGTTCGGCAACCAGGCCGCATTCCTTTTCCCCGATAATCCTAGCGAGCCAGCCTGGATAATTATTCAGCACCAGCAGACCGCTTGCCAGATAGTCAAAAAATTTATTGGGGGAAGTCCCGTCATAGAATTCAGGGATATTGGCAAGTATCATTAATCCTGCATCCGCTTCGCGCATCAGAGCGGCGAGTTCGTTCTTTTTCATCGGCGGCATCCACAAAATATATCCGTCCAGGTTTTCTCTCAGCGAACGATCGACCAGTCTTTTCTTCTGCGATCCGTCTCCCACCAGCAGGAATTGCGCTTTATCATATCCCCGCTTCTTAAGCTCTGCCGCCGCATCGATCACTGCATCCAGTCCGTTGGCAATGCCGTGGGCGCCGGCAAACACGAAGCGGACTTTGCTCCCGTCATTTTCATGTTCGGCTTTCCCGTTCCGCGGTGAGAAAATATCCACATCACTGCAGTTGGGTATGATGGAGACATTGTTTTCCGGGAATCCGGTTTTGCAGATGCCGGTTTTGATACCAGGCGAAAGGGCAATGATATGCGAAGCAGCACGGTAGATCGATCTTTCCATATGGGTGAGGTACCATCTCGCCAGCGGATTTTTCATTGCACCCAAAGCGAAAATGAGCTGCGGCCAGAGATCACGCACCTCGAATACAAAGGGCACTTTCAGCTTTTTTGCCGCTTTGCGGGCCGGCAGACCCACGGTGAGCGGCGTAGAAGAGGCGAATATCAGATCCGGTTTAATCTTCAGTATTTCTCTGAAAGCGGCGCGGGCAAACTTCCTGAAAACCTGGGCCCGCTGCATCAGGCTCTGTTTGTTGGAGTAAGGTTCATTGAGTATTTTCAGGGTTATTCCGTCAAGTGTCTTGGTGGTGACGTATGCCGCCGGCTGTTCTTCCGCCTGGTTCGACTCATAGATCCCGCAAATGAGAGTCACCCGGTGACCAGCTTCCACCAGTTTGCGGCTCCACATATAGGGACGCAGTCCGCCGACCCCGTCGGGTGCCACAAAATGCTGGCTGATATAGGCAATATGCATAGTATTCCTTCGATTACAGAATTGCTTCGGAGGGCTTCAGATATTCAATACTTTTCTTTGGGAGCAGCCTGGAGGCAAGATGTTTTTCAAACACCGCTTTTGTGCCGGAAAACAAAGATATGAAGTTGACCGCTTTCGTTTCAGCCGTGAGATCTGCCGTCACGCTGATGGCAGGTGTTTTCAGCGAATAATAGCGGGACTGCCAGCCCGCCGGATTTTTTTCATCATGAACTGCGCGGAGCGCCTGAAACGACGCTTTTTGTGATGCTTTCACCGCCAGGTAATAGAATCCCACCGGTGTTTCGAAACGCAAGGCGATGATTTCAGGACCCCGCATCAGTACCGTGCATGGAAAGTCATTTATGAGCCAGTGCGATAAATAATGATGAGAGAGCGCTGCCTGCTGCTCCAGCGTATCAGTCACCAGAAGCGTACCGGCTTCCGGAAATTCAAGTACGCGACGATGGGTCATTTCTCCCTTCAATCGGCGGTATCCGTAGTGTTCTCCTTCCATTCTACTGCCGGGCTGAAAATCCAATAACTTTGCCCGGGTCCAGTATAACCACTTAAACTTTCGGAATAGAAGCATCTGGTCCTGATTATCTACCGCGACCGTGTTGTGAGATTTCGTGCTCATGAAATGCCGATAATATTGCGGGTCATCATTATAGAGATAGGAACCGCCGTCAATCAGGACATTAAGCCCGCGCCAGAAGACGTCCACATGGAGCTGATCCGCCTGTCCGAAGCGGTCGATCACAGAGCCGCAGCGAAATGCCGTGAAGTTCTTTTCATCTTCCCGATTCACATGCAGGCCGCTCACCGGAAAGCTTTTTGAGGCTTTCGAATAAGGAGCCACGTCTGCTTTCATCGCTTCCGGCCCGAAAAACCAGAATAATTCCTCGTCCCAGGGTCCTGCCGGAAAACCCTTTTTTCGGTTAACCAGATAACGTATTGCAGTCAGTAACGGGCGGAAATCACCATAGTCACAGGAAGTCCAGGGATTGAGCAATGCGCCGTCGTTGGCGCCCCAATTGGGCAATTTTCCGTCCTCATTCATAAAGGAAGCCAGATATTCGGCGGAGCGGTCCAGCGTTTCATAGACCTCCGGGGAGAACCTTTCATTCAGACACTCCCCTATCCTGCAGGCCCAGAGGTAGTAATGCAATGCCAGACGATGATAATTGTGAGAAGACTGGCAATAACCGCCGTCAGCGTAAAACTGTGCGAGGCACTCACCCTCCAGCAGGGCGCGTCCCGTTTTTCTCCACTTTTCGGCGTCTCTAAAATGCGGGTAGTAGCTGCCGAGCAGGTATAGCGCCAGCGCTTCCCCGATCAGATGATTATTGTGGACAGCCAGCCGGGCAAAATTGATGTTTTTATAAATGTGCTCGCCTGACAAATACATTAGCGTCTGTAATTCCCTGAACTCTGCCATTTTCAGAACATCATCTGCCCGGAGGAGAGAAAACAGGCAGTGCCAGGACAATACGCGGATGGCAATTTCCTGACCGCTGCTCCAATTAATACCCGTCCGGAAGGGATTGGCCTGCGCCCATTGGATAATTTGTTCCTGTGCGGTTCTCACATATGCAGAATTCCCGGTCAGCAGAAAGGCCCTCATCCAGGCATAGAAATGCGGAAAGCGGTTCACCTCCCAGGGAATTTTAACATCTCCGCAGGCGGCGGCAACTTTTGGATTAGCCGGTTCAAGAGAATATATTCCTGCCGGCCAGCTCGCATTTTTCAGGGGGTTATAATGCCAGTCAATTGGATTTTTGTAATCCAATACCCGACCCGAAAACACGCAGATTTTTCCATTCATGGCATCATTGGCGCGCTGCAGGATTTTGTTCCGGTTCGCTGCAGTCAAACCAATATATTCCTCCATGCCGTGGAGCTGCGCCGGTCCAATAGAAAATGGTAAGTCCTGATTGCTGACGCTAGAATAATTGATCCGTGTCCGCAAAAGCTTTTCAATCAATTGTGAATCAATGGGGAGAGCCGGCTGCAGGCGGCGGGTAATTCCCGACCGGTTCCGGATCTCATACCATGACCGGTAGAGAAATTTTCTGAAACCGAGCAGACGGATTTCTTCCCACATATTTTGTATGCGATTCATGATTAATTTAATTCAATTCATTTTTCATAAGTTATTAAATTCCGATAAGAAAAACGATTCGCGCCGGTTTTATATGCGACCAAATTCAGTCAATTTCAATGGGAAGATTTTCCGGTCTTTTGATATGCATACCGGCGAGGGTAAAATACCACTCCTCCAGCTTTGCAAAGATATTGTCGCGCTCTCCGAAAATTCGAACAGTTTTGAATGCTTCTCCGGAAAACTGCACACACAAATCTGGATGATGGTAAAGCCTTTCAATTGCGCCGGCCAGAGCCTGTGCATCGCGCACCTGCACAAGCAGACCGCTCAGGTCATTTCGAATCCAGTTGCGGTTGGCCGGGATATCGGAGGCGATCACCGGCAGGCCGGCAGCCATGGCTTCCAGAAGCGATATGCTGGTGCCGTCAAATGAAGTGCAGGTAAGGTAAAGATGTTGGTTTTTCAGAATTGCAGGCAGCTCTTTTTGCCGGTATCCTTCGGGAAAAGAGCAGTAATCGCTCAGGCCGAGCCTTTGAACCAGTATTTTCACATTTTCATATTCGGGACCTCTGGGTCCGGCAAAGGTGCAGTGAAATTCCAGTCCTTTATCATTAAGTATTTTTAGCGCATGTACCAGAATATCCAGATTATCCAGCGAACGGAAGGCGCGGGTGTTGATCAGACGCAGCGGTCTGGCGGAGAAATCTCTGGGGCCCGTAATGAATTTGTCTGTGATGACCCCAACAGATGCCACAAACATCTTTCCTTTATCGATACCTGCTGCGCTCATCAACTCGGCCAGAGCCGGCGAAACGGGATTGATCAGGTCTGCTTTTCCCGCCACATAATTTACAATCGATTTTCTCAGAACGTTTTTCAATCTCTGCATGGCGGAACCATGTTCGGTTACGATCAACGGGCTGGCGCCGGCCATCGCTGCCATCATTCCATTGCTGGTAATCCAGTGGGCATGACAAATGTCCGGCTGGACTCTGCGCAGCACTCTGGCGACCCGCGGAATCCCGAAGAAATAATTTATGGGCTTCAATTCGTTGCCGGCACCCACATAGTGCAGTTCCGCATCGGGCACAAAATCCTTTGTCAGGGAAATGATATGAATTTCATGTCCGCGGGAGGCGAAATAGTCTATATAAGCCCTGATATGCGGTGTCCGGCTCGGACAAATGTAACAGATTTTCATAATTTCGTTTTTTCTGTTGGAAATGATTTGTTGGCTGAACAGAGATTCAATGAACTGTTGTATGTCTTTCTTATGAGCCGGCAGAAAATTTCTTCCGTATTACGGACCATCTTTGGGGTGCTGAACTCCCGCAGGATTTTCTTCCGGCCCCGCTCTCCAAATTGCCGCGCCAAATCAGGCCGATCAATAAGCTCAGTTATTTTTCCTGCAATAGCCTCGGCATCGCCCGCGGGACAGAGAAAGCCGGTTTGTCCTTCCCGCACCAATTCGCTGTTGCCGCCCACGGCGGTGGCTACCACCGGCAATCCTGTCAGCATGGCCTCCATAATGGCATTGGATAGTCCTTCGTAATCGGATGTTATCACAAATACATCAAAGGTCTGCAGAATTTCAGGGACATTGTTTTTCTCGCCATGAAAAACCACCGAATCCTGAATATTCAATTTTCTGGCATATTCCTGCACTTCCTGATTCATTGGTCCATCGCCAACAATATGAAATTCATAATCTTCCCGCTTTCTTTTCTGCAAAATAAATCTGGCCGCATCCAGAAATAATTTATGATTCTTCACGGCGTAGATACGTCCCACAGTGCCTATTCTTATTTTGTCCCGGCGAAAGGATGCACCGTCTGAGAACTTATTCTGGTATTCCAGAAAATTGAGGCCATTATAAACGGTGAAGACTTTTTCTCTCTTGAATCTCAGGTTTTCCACAAGCGCTTTTGAGGAGTAACGGGAGTTGCAGATGATGCCAGTCGTAAAGAAATATAAAATTTTGTCAAGCAGAATCTCCCATCTTCGCTTGGAAATTCCCGCATCCACAGTACTTCTTTCCGAAGCAATGATGAGCCTTGCGCCGGTGAGCGTAAAGCGGCACTCCCAGTTTTCTGATTTCACCAGCCCAGTATCCGCCCTTGCTGAGAGAAATGGCCACCGCTGTAAATTGTCTCTTATCCAGACCACAGAGGAGCTCGTAGAGCTGTCTTTCCGCTCCATGCTTTACCAGCTGGCCAATGATAAAGCAGGCCTTTATTTTTGAGCGATTTTCCATTTTATCGGATTATTGACTTATTTAATTTGGTAGAAAGATTCCAATCAATTGTGAAATTTAAATTCCGGTTGGCGGCCATTAAAACTGCCCTTCCGGAAATAGCGAAAAAACATGGTCACGCCGGTTAGCTGGGCAGCCAGCATATTCACTGAAGCATCATCCGTTATACCGGTGACCCGCAGCCGGTAGGGATCGGTGCGGCGGTCGTTCCAGCCCACATCCAGCGTGCGGGCGGAGCGATATCCGGCCTGTTTCAGATAATGAATTTCCCGACCGGTATAGTCTCCATTGGGGTAAGCAAAATGCACACAGGGATTTCCGGTGAGCGATTCTATTTCTCTCTTTGATAATTCAATTTCTTCCCTGCTTTCTTCATCCGCGCAGGCCGGCAGCAGCGGATGAAAGCGCGAGTGTGACTGGAAATCCATGACTGCGCTCATCTGCAAAATTTCTTCCCGGCTCAATACCTGTCTTTCCTCAGGAGGAAAGTCGTTGGTATGGTTGAATCCCATCTCCTTTAGCATGAACCGGATCCTCTCCTGATTCCCCAATCCCTTTAATAGCCTGAGGTCTGCTCCCGGTTCATGAAACCAGTAATGGCGCAATGTTCCAGCCACCTGGCTGCAGACAAAAATTGTAGGATTTATGTTATATTTTCTGAATGTATCCAGCAGATGAAAATCAGATTTCAGACCGTCATCCAGTGTTATGATTAGAGCATGGTCCGGGAGATGATTCTTTCCCGGCTGATGCAGCCAGTGCACAAAATGATTCAGAGTAATGAAATTGTACCTGCGAGAAAGGTAATTCAGATGTTTTTCCATCACATGGGGCATTGGATTGTGATATGCCAGAATTGTAACCTTTTTTCGGGAAACGAAACGGCGAATTAAAACAGGCAGTCCGCTGTAGCGTATGGTAATTGAAACCATTTCCCGGAAGAATTTCCGAAGACTTGAATATGCCTTTGATATCACTCGTTACCCCTTTTTTCATTCCTCAAAAAGTCAGTCCATTGCCTTTTCAACGTTTTGAAGACCGGGCACAGACTCGCTGGTGCGTTCCATTATCCAGGTATAACCGGCTGCTCCGGCCAAAAATATCCAGGTTATTTTGGAGGTTATATTAGGCTTTGTGAATCCCAGCAATAAAATGGTGAGAATGGCTGCCCTGAAAAAACCAATTTCATAAATTAATTTCAAATCGGTTGTCTTGCTGCGAAGGCGCAGAAGCCGGCGCCACAGTATGAGATAGAACGAAAAATAGAGCATGAAGCCGATCAGCCCTGTATTTGCCGCAACCTCAATGTAATCGGAATGGGAATACATCCCTGATTCGGAAAATACCCTGAATGGGCCATCACATAGTCGGTCAACATAACCATGGCACCGCTCACCAAAATAAGTGCAAAAAGGGCGTACAGCGGTTTTCGCAATATCAGGCGGCCTTGGCAGAAAATAAACCAGAGGAGGATAAATGCCATCAGCCCCACAAAGCCCTGCCGCGATCCGGAATAGATGATCCCTGCCACGGCTACGAGAAAGAGCATCAGGAACACAAACCGCAGCCAGAAAGATTGAAACCGTCTCCAGAAAAAGAAAATGCCGAAAACCAGGTAAATCAGATGCTGCGCAAAAATATTGGCATTGTCCGTAATGCTGGCAGCCTGTTCATCGGTCACAATCGGCTGACCGAATTCCCCTCGAATATAACTCAGGACCAGTAGAATGGTTACACCGATGATAATGCCGGACGCCGCAGGGACGAAACTTTTATTTAGTGCGCTTACTCCCGCTACTAAGAATATCAATACCCCCATTTGCACGATTGTCATGAGTGAAATGCGGAAATACTCCATATTGTAAACCCCGAACACGCCGGTGAGCGACCAGACAATCCACAAAAAGAAGAATATGACCTCCGGCTGAAACTTTAGATCGAAATAAAAGAAATAGAAGGCAAAAATAAAACCAAAAACCAAGCCGGCAAGGATCATCACCTTTGACAGACCGGGAAGAAAACTGACCGTCAGCAATCCGGTAATAAAAGGGACCAGAAACCAGACAAATATTTTTTTCAGAGATATTCCCAGGTCAAAAGTCATATGACTGGTTTTCCATATTTTTTGCAGGAGTTGGTTTGGGGAATTGGGTATGCTCCATATATGGCGCAATCAATTTTTGAAGGTAAAATTTCTCTTAGAAGGGGGATTTGTCTCCGGGCTGTAGCCCCTCGTCTCCGGTTTCGCCATAGCCTGTTCTATTTTGTCATCCCCGAATTCAATGAGATGGCCAAGACCGGAGGAGTTCAGAAAAACAACATCCGGCCACCTGCTTTGAATCGCTGTCAATAATTTGCGAAGCTGTTCGAGATTCTTCTCCCGGTTCTCCGGAAAAACGGAACCCATATAATTGTAGCGGTGGGAAGAAATCACTGCAGGTTTGCGGAAAGAGAAAGCCAGTGAAATTTGCCGGAGACAGCGCTCCAGACAACTCTTTTTTCCGGCAATCCGGCACGCTGCCGGTTCGAACTGGCAATTCCGTATGAGATAAATAGGGCCGGATGCACCGACTTCTCCCGGGAAATGAAGCGCGGTTCTTTTTTCATCTCCCATAAACTGGCGGATATCACTCTGAATATAGCGTATGCCGTTGTCCTTCCATATTTTTTCTATCTCATCATACCAGCAGTAGCCGGGGGCGATTGTTGTATCGGGAGTGAATCCAAAGATTCGTTCAAACAGAGAAATACTTTCTCTTATTGAAACTGCGATTTCAGGAAGTGAAGGCGCGCCAGTGGCATTTTTCAAATAATATTTGCCATAAAAATTCCGCTTTTCGCGGGAAACAGTTCCGGGCAGGCCGCACATCTGCCATTCGAAGGCCAGATGTGCTTCCTGCGATCCCGCCTGCAAGGCTGCCAGCCAGTCCCACCAGCGAATATGTTCCAAACCATGCAGTTGCGGAACAAATAGCTTCTGATCCAGACCCTGCTTCCACAGAGCAGCCACTTCCCTTCGTTCAGGTGTCCTTTGGAATGTATCCGTTACCGGCTCAGCATAATATCTGCCATAGCCATTTTCCCTGATTCTTGAGAAGTCCGGATTCGTGAGAATCATATTGGCAGTCAGACAAGCAGGATGACCGAACTGATCTACTTCTGCCAGCACCGCAAACAATTGAATAAGATCCTGCGAGCTCTCCAGAGAATCTGCTCCCAGGGGAGACTGATTCATCCGAAATCCTCTTCGCAGCAGATCATCATATGCCCGGCGGGAGGAAGTGCGAATCGTTCCCCAATCATCACTTTCGATGACGACAATCTTGTGGCGAGTCCGCCAGCCGCGAAGCCACGCCTGAAGAAATGCGCCGGAAACTTTTATTTTTTGGTAAAGATTCATTTTTGAAAACCAAAATATATTCTGAAGCGATTTCCTGGAATTTTTGAAAATTATAAGCCATCAAATTTTATAAGCGATGAAATTTTTAGGTCACTCCATGCACCGGCTATTTTCTGGCAAACAAGGCCAACTTTCCGGTCACGCTGTTCAGAACATTAATTACCAGGTTGAAATCGTTGACACGAAATGCAAATATCTCTTTTAATGTGATTCCGCTCAATTTGCCGAAGCTGACGGCAACAATGGCCGACCTTACCACAAAACTGATCGTCATAGCCCACGCGGCTGCCG
>JARRQT010000197.1:0-6904 GCA_037381445.1 Calditrichia bacterium | reverse complement strand
AATCGACTGAGGTACAGTATGGGAAAGCGTATCGGAAAAAATATCAATGAATGAATAATCCAACGGATTAACCGCCGTCACGACATCGACCAATGAGTCCCTCTTGCTGGTATATCTGCTGAAATAATAACCGGTTGGAAGTGTAACCTTAACCTTATTTACACCCAATGTCAAAGCAGTGCCGTTATTCCGGACCCTGACTCTCAGTCTAAACGCCTGATATGTGCTAACGATGGGATTGTCAGGTGCCCGCAAACGCCACACCCGGGAACCCTCGCTGACTCCCGCCGGCCAGGTCACCAACGGGCTGTCGAGAACGGCATATCCGCTGGGAAGAATTATCCGGCTGGTCCGGTTGCTGTCGCTGATGCTTCCGCTAAACTGAATGTCTTCCCGGATCTCGAAAATTTGTGAGGTTGAAAGCACCGAATCGAGTGCGCCAGTGGGGCCAGCGATCAAAATGGAATCGGAAATAGTGGCCAGTGAATCCACGCGGACCACCGAATATGCCGAATCGTTAAATAGTTGTGTGGGACTGGCGGTATTTGCATCCAACGGAATATCCCTGAAGGAAACCGCCACAGTGTCATCTGTTACTCCGGAAGCGGACAATGCCGTAATAGTCCATTCCAGGGTCGATTCGCCGGTGAAACTTCTGGTCAGGTTCTCTACGGATGAATAATTTGGCGGGAGAGACAATTCCAGACTTCCGTTTCCGAAATCAGCATCACCCAGGTTCAGCACATTTGCGCTCAGGCGGAAAACCTGATTAATGGAAAGATTCTGATGAGTAGGCGACACAATCAGTCTCAGGCGCGCCTGCCTTTGAACAGTAACAATTTCAGTATTATCCAGGGGCTGATCCGGCAAAATTGACCGACCGGTCAGCACGGAAAAAGCGGAATCAATATTGGTACGATACAGAATATTTCCGGTAGTATTCGCGGGGGAAGTTACCGGGAAGGTAATCCATTGGGTGCTTCCAGCAGCCAAAAGCGTAATGCTGCGCGCTTCAAGGGGCACATTGTTTTGCGTAAGTGATACTCTTATATCGCGCAGCGGCTCCTGTCCTGTATTATGAACCAGTGTCCGAACCACAAAACTTTGCGACTGATTTACAAAATTCGGATTCGGCAAATTATCCACCCCGGTTGAATCGATGCGAAGATTTCCGGGAGGCAGCACATGAACCGTATCCAGCGGCGTAAAAGATGAGCTTATAACAGACTGCGGCGTCAGCGTATCATTATAGACCAGCGATGCGCCAATATAATTGGGTCCAACCGGTGTCTGCTCGGTCAAGGTAAGCGTATCATGAATGGCCAGTACATTGCCCGGCAGAATCAGCCTTGGCAGTGAAGGCGCTCTGGATGTAATCACCCAATTTGAACTAATGGAATTCCCGGATTCATTAATTAGCCGCACGTCGGTAAGATTAGCAACAGAACCACCGGCATTTTCAATCTCAATCAGAGATGGTATTCCCGATTGTCCGTAAACGACGCTGTCCGGCTGAATTTCAAAATGCGAGATGATGAGCCGGGCAGAATCGAGAACCGAAAATTGACTTTGTGCCTGAAACTCCGCAGGTTGAAGCAGCACACCCGTTGACAATTCTCCCTCCAGGTGCAGTGTCAGATCGCAGGAGCCGGTCAAAAAGTCTGACGGAATATTTACAGAATTGAAAGCAATAGGCTCAATTACAGCCGGATCACCAGGATCGCTCTTGCCGGACAGGTAATAGTTGGCATCGGTATGTGTGGAAAAACTGCTCGTACCATTTTGAATTGTCAAATAACTATTATTCCTGTCCAGCCGAACTCCGATCATTCCATCGTTGATAATATTTAATCTGAATACAATTCCCTGACCTAATATCCCCTGTTGCGGCCGTAGAGAATTTTCCTGATACGAAATCTGGGCCCCTGTGGTAATGTTAAAGACAACCGCATTAATGGCTGTGCTGGTACCAAACGGAACCGAGCCATCCGGATTCAGGGAGGCTTCTACTTCGCCCTGTATCCAGTATTGGCCCAGGTTGATGCCCGAATTCGGAATATCAAATCTGAATTCCAGCGTTGTGCTCTGCAGGGGAGGCAGCGTGTCATTTGAATCGCCTCTTCTCAGGTTAAACAAGCTGTAAGGCACCACTACCTGAGAAGGGACATATCGAAACATTAAATTGGTATTGGCAGGATTAATATACAGCGTATTTCCGGTGTGATTGCGAACCTGCATCCGGACTACGATTCCCGTATCTCCCTGAGCGTAGGCAGGTGGAAGGGTTGTTAATGTCAAATCTTCAATGCTTAACGAACCACCCACATTCAGATTTCCCGTATAGAGATTCTGGGAGAGGGATACCCCATGGTAGGCTCCGTTTAGCTGGGTAGCGGTTATATAGACGCTGTCCTGCAGATTCACATCCACCGGATTAAAACGCAGGGTTGTCGTACCATTTCCGCCGACAGTCATTGCGCTCTGCAGGTTTGTTGAAATCAGGGCCGGTTCGGAAATATTCAATACAGTAGTAGCCGGGTCCAATGGAACGCTTGTGCTTCCCGAATTGGATAGATCCAGTTCGAAAACGATGCCCGATCTTACGCTATCGATGCGGGAAGGACGCAAACTGAATGGCACATAACTGATCACCGGCGGTGTTAAAATTCGCACATCTCCAGTCAGCGAAGAGATGGCATTTAAAACAATACCGCTGTTGGCATCCACCGCATGAACATCGACTTGGTATTGGATAGTCGTATCAAATCCTGGTGAGACAGGGTAATCCAAAAGATATTGGAACAGAATACTATCGCCGCCCGCAAGATCGACAGGAAGAACGGGAGTCGTCCGGCTGGTCTTTATTTCAATCGCCTGGGGCAATCCAACAGGCAGAACATTACTTCCATTGATCCTGGCAGTGCCCAGCCCCTCATTTCTGAGCCAGACTCTCAGCGTATCATTCGGCTTGGTCCAATGGGTTTCATATTGATTTAATTGAGGGGTTCCAAAAGTTAAAACCGGCTGGCTGACAATGGTCAGAGTATCCAAAACACTGCTGGTATCAGTATAGGATCTTCCCGAGTTAACATCTTCATAATAAAGAATGCTTCTGAAGTAATAAGTCCCCGATTGCGCTTCGGCAGCGGGCTGAATCCGGAAATATAAATTCGCGCTATCCACAGCTCCCAAAGTCAACGGAAGAACAGATTCCCTGAGGATATTGAAATTATTGGTCAATGCCTGATTATCTGCACCGATGAATCTGATGTCGGTCAACCTGGCACTGGCGGAAGCAATTCCGGCAAAATTTCTCACACCCACCGACATTGGCTCATAATCCTGCCCTATACTTACTTCTCTTGCAGCGATCTGAATCCGGGTTGTGCGAAGTTCCGGATTAGACTGTACCTGCCAGATATGAGGAATGGTGCTGGAATCGACTCTGGTAATTACAGGATTACCATGATTTGTATGTGCAACCAGTCTGGCATCAAGTGTATCCTGGCCTGTTGCAGCATCTTCATTTACACCGACATAAAAGTAGTATGGCGGATTGGAACCGAGGCTGATTTCTCTGCCCGTAAAAATATCGGGAGAGTAAACATAGTTTAAATCTCCAAGATGTTTCGAATACAATCTCAGCGTGTCCAGGTTCAGAATACTGTTGCTGTGGTTATGAATTCGTACCGCCACCTGGATGCTATCCTGCCCCTGGCTGATGGTTGTATTCGGCGAATAAACAGACAAAATTTCCACCTGCAGGGACTGAAAAATTTCCCAATTGTGCAGGTTTGTTCCGGTAGCGCTAATCTGATTTCCGCTAATCGAATCCCGACCCGTAATCGTCGCACTGATATTATCGATTCCGATGCCGGTATTAGGATCAACATCCACATTAAAAACGAAGGTGTCCACTTCCCCGCCCGCAATCGTGGAAACAGGAGTTTCCAGCGTGTCTGTGTACAACCCAATATTAAAAATCAGATGTATGTCATCGATCAGTGCGGTTGATTCCCCTGCATTTTGCACCGCGACCCGTAATATCTGATCGGTTTGGCCGGCATATACATTCCCCGGACCCGTGATGTCAGATACAACAAGCTGGGCTCGGCGCAGCACAGTGATAGGCTGCAGCAAAAAAGCACTTGAACCCTCCTCATTACTATTCCTGTCATGCCAGTAATAAATGACGCTCACGTTATCATAGAGTCCCTGATAGGTTTCATCGATAAATATTTCCGGGTCAATGACCAGACTGTCGCCGCCGGAGAGTTCCGTCCCCAGTTGTCTCCGATAATTGAATTGGGGAATAACCATACTGTCCACAACGGCTGTGGCAGAACCAGCGGCGTTGCTTATGGTAATATGCAGAGGCAGGTTCATATTCTGGGAAAGCAATCTGGGATAACTGCTCCTCAAGGTATCGATACTGACAGGATTATCCACCACAACCGGATCCGGAATATTAATAATTCCCGAATGAGCCACACCGTTTTCAAGATAGGAATAATTCAAGGATGCAGGATAACTGCCATTCGCCAGGGCAATCGGTGTTGCCGGAAATACAATATTTCTTGACTGGCCGCCGGGAACCAGAACTTCCGCTGGTAATGGTATCTGCAATGTTCCAATATTCAGGAACGTGGCATTCGGCTGCAGATGCACATATGCCTGGCCCGAATTCCGCAAGGTCAGAGCAAATGACACCTGCTGATTTATCGTTGCTTCCAGGGGCTGTAGTGCGGTATATATCAAATTAGCCGGTGACACCACACGCCAGAAATCGGTGGTATCAGCATTCTCTATGCTAATGGTGCTGCCTGAGACGGCATCGCGGGCAGTTAATCCGGCATTGATATTGAAACCGCCTAAAGCGCTGGCGGCGTCCACTCCGATATCATTGAAATTAATGGATGTATTAGCGCCTGCCGGCAATAAAAGAGGCGGCTGTATAATTTGCGAAATATTGGTGTAGGTACCGCCGGAGAATTTTAGCTGCAGCGAAGAAAGCAATGCCCCGGTTCCGCCGTTATTCAATACCCTCACCCGTGCAGTGATCCCGGTCTGCCCCTGGCTGACTGAATCGTAGTCACTGGAAACAGAAGTGATTCTCAATCTTGGGATATCTGTCACCTGCAGGGTATCGGTCACGGTTGCATTTGCTGACAGCGCCGTTTGCAGGTTAATTTCCGTTCCCACAGCACGTGCCCCAACTGTTATGGCGCCGGTGGGAGAATTGCTCAACACGGTGATGTAAAAACGGACCGACCGCACTTCACCCGCGTTCAGACCAAAGTTTGCGGGATCCTGGGCTTCCTGGGCAAAGCCGGACGGACTAAATGTAAGATTTACCCCGTTCACATTGAGGGGCATTTCCCCGCTGTTCCGCAGGTAGACTACAGCCAGTATACTGTCCTGGCCAATTACCGCATTCGCGTCCGGGACTACCACGCTGTCGATGGCAATGGCGCCGGGTTGCCTGACTACCAGTTGTCCCGGCCCGCTGGAAGTCCGGACGATAGAGCTCAAATCGTTCAAATCGGTACCGGCAGCCCGGAAATCTATCATATAATTCCCCGTATTATCGGCATTGGCCCGGTAAACAAAAGTTGCGGTGTCCCCACTGGCAATGATCGGCAATGTCGTGGGAGAAATACGCGTCAATGTTACACCCGCAGGAACTACGGGCGTTACGGTCGTGAGGCGCAGGCCTGCCTGTCCCTGGTCTGTCGCGTTAAATACAATATTGAGATTTTGCTTCCCCGCACTGACCGTATCGGACGAACTTCCGTCAATCGTAACCGAAGAGATCACTAAATCTGCAGGAATCTGGATGTTGAGTGTATCCGGCAAATTGCTGCCGCTTTGCTCGAAGGTGCTCCCGGAAACCAGGTCAGTCGCCTGGTATCCGGCATCGATTCCAACAAGACCCGGCGCAGTAGCTCCGGCAACAGCCAGGTAGAAAGAATAGAGTGAGGTCGCACCCGCCGGTATCGTTCCGAGGGAAGTTCTGAGAATCGAGCTGAGGCCCGGCCTTGAAGGAATCAGCTCCAACGAATTTAATTGAGCGGGACTTTGCGACAGATTGCGGATTCCGACCCGGGCTTCAATCGAATCCTGACCCTGATTGACATTGTAAGGAGTAATCTGGACATACTGAATCTGAAGATTGTTTGTGCCGGCCGGTTTCAAAATAAACAGGCTGTCCAGACGGTTCATATTGATATCATTGTAGATCTTGCCTGACCGGACATCTGTTTGCAAAGCGGAGAAATTCAGATGGTCCCAGCCGCTTCCTGAAGTTGAATCGATATCAATCTGATATTGGAATGGCTGAGACGCCCCGCCGGCAAGATTCAACGGCAAGGCCGGGGAGAGCAAAGTCACCTGGTGAGGATTGTTGGTAAACTGAATCGCCAGATCATTGTTGCGAATCTGCGCGGTGGATTCCCCTGCATTACGAAGCGTGAAATTGAATAAAATACCGGTCTGCCCTTTGGTCACCGTATCGGGAGAAAGTGTATGCGAATCCAGCGCCAGTCGTGAACGGGACTGCACCAACAAAGTATCCTCATCGCCGGGCGCAACATGATAATTTATTCCTGAATTATTGTCCCGGAAAGAATATTCGGTCCGGACCATTTCTGTGCCAGCCGGGTGAGTCAGTCCGATTGAATAAATAAAATCAATTGTATCGCTGGCAGCGCCCGCCGCCAGCTGAATGGGAAAATTCACCAGTTCATAGCTTGCCGGATATGCGCGGTCCGCTCCAATCACAACATAAAAGCTGTCCGGATTTATAATTGAAGCCGGGGCATTTAGAGTCCCGGAGTTTTGCAATACAATCTGTGTGATCAGAGAATCCTGGTTCTGAACAACCGTGTCCGCTATAAAATTCAGA
>JARRQT010000196.1:9569-16246 GCA_037381445.1 Calditrichia bacterium | reverse complement strand
TTTATATCATCCCCCACGCCTCCGATCTTTCTTTATGGTCACCCCGTCCGGGCCGGCCCCGGCGCGGTGTGATCGCTTCCGCCTGCGTCACCACCCTGGTGGAAGGCGGCTGGGAACTGAAACGCTACGGCGTGCCAGCCCAATGCGTACTGTTGGATTACAGCGGCTGCAAAAAACACTGGCATTGTGAGGGATTCCCTACCGCCTTGAATGTGCGGGAACTGAAGCGAATCGCTTTAGCGTGATAGATGCCTGATTAGAGAACAGTAATTGCCGGACAGACAAATTTTTCAGAATAAATAATGCTCACGATTTGACCCGCGGCATTTCCATCTGAGATAAATCAGTCGGTTCTGCATTTGCCTCAGGGCAGATTGGCATTTTTGCTTAAAATCGGCTTGTCCCCGCCCGGTTTTGATTGCCTGATTTATTTTCAATGAATTCATGCACCAGCCTGTTAAACTCATCCGCTTTTTCGGCACTTATCAAATGACCGGCATCGAGTATTTCGAGACGGACATCCGGAATAGTTTGAACAAGCTGTCTGGTATTTTCGGGATCACCCACCAGTCCGTCTTTTTTCCCGAGAAGCAGCAGAACCGGCATGCTGAGGCGCTGCAGCTGTTCACGCGTAAAGGGTTTGGGGCGCGCCTGCCGGGAGATAACACCCTCCAGAATCGTCGCAAACCATTCTCCCACTGCCTCATGGATTTTGGGATCATCCCCAAAAGCCCAACGGGTGGTGCTGTTCTGTATCGGCCTTACCGGAAACATGGTAGTAAATAAAATTCTCAGGACAGAACTGTTGGTGCCGGTGAATCCCATAGGTCCGCATAATATGATTTTATCAACCCTTTCAGGAGCATAAAGCGCCATGTTGGCTGTAATGAATCCACCCTGGGAGGCGCCAATGAAAGAGGCTTTTTGAACGCCGAGCGAATCCATTATTTCAGCATATAATTCTGACAACGATTGGCCATCCTCAGGATATATTCTGATATCAGCCAGCACACTTCGTCCAGCATCCCCAATGGTATCGATGGCATAGGTGCGGTAATATTTGTTCAACCCTTCAATGTTATACAGCCACGACCAGCCTGCCATGGCGGATGCATGCAGAAGCAGAACAGGCTGTGCATCCCCTGGGCCGCTGATAATGACGTGGACTTTTCCATATCGGGTAGTTATATAACGGGTTTGATAAGGGACCGGCCAGTGGGAAATCCGGCTGTCATAAATGCGCATCAGTTTCTTTTCTATCCCGGGATTTTTATAGATTGATTCGCTGTTTCCCATACCGTAAAAAATCATGAATATAAAAACCAGAAACAGGGCCGGTATCAGCATACTTCGCAATCCCAAAGAAAGTGGAAAACCGAGAGTATGGCCTACGCGCCCGCGAACAGGCGGAATCAATAAAATAATGATCAGAAGCACAAAAACAGAAGGAAGGTAATGCCCGGAGAAAATGCTGAGCAAAAACAGAAGAAAAAACAAAACGCCAAAAATCCAGCTCAAAATCATAAATATTCTTTTCATTGCTGTGCTCCCGTTAAATAGAAATGGTATGGATTATTTCAAATACCACTAGCCTGGATGCAATTGATCCTAAAAAGAATTTGCCGCTATTCATGAGAATTGCATTTAAAATTGATTGTCAGTAAGGCGCCGGGAATTTGTTCCGGACAATGTTCAGAGTTAGAAAACTGATATATACGATTTTGTATCCAAATCATGCCTGGAATTTATGAAAGAATGGGGCGAAGGTCAATTTACAAATTGTCCGGTGAAATGAAACCATTGTTCTGTTCTTGAAAAATATTTTAACATAATATTTATATATGCGCATATATGGTTTGCTTATATAAGATATTTTTTATATATTATCACTGTAGTCATTGTGATTTCAAAATATTCTGTCCAATCATAATCTGGCCGGAAAAACAGATTCTCTGGTCTAATAAATAGTCGCTGTGAATGAAATTTCAGCGACAATACATGATGTCAGAGGAAATCTCTGTCTTTTCGGTCTGCCATTTGGGACTAAATACAGAACCTTCCCACTCAGACGAGAACGATGCTGCTGATAAAAATCCAATCATTTTTTATGACTGATTCCAATTCCAGAATTGAAAAAATGCAGATATACCAAAATCAAATCTGAATTAATGGATAAAATTACAAGGATGTTTAATCTAAGGCGGTGGCTGGTACAATATTTTTGTTAAATCCTTATCCACTTGACTCGCTGCTACAGGATTCCGGGATAGCGATTTGGTGATATTAACAAAATGAGTTAACAAAAGCGAAGCTTCAGGTCTATTATGATTGGCCATACCGTTTCGCATTATCGTATCACTAAAAAGCCCGGCAAGAGCGGCGTGGGTGTTGTTCACAAAGCTGAAGACGCCAGATTCCTCCACACCGTTGCTCTCAAATTCCTTGCTTCGGAACCGATCCTCAACCGGGAAGCGAAGGCAACCTCCTCTCTCCAACATAATAATATCTATAGCACCCGCTACATCGACAAAACAACCGACAGTCATTTCTTCACTGTAATGGCCACTTATAAAAGTGAAACTTTAACTGAAGAAATTGGCGGTAGACTACTCAACCTTGGCAAAACAGTACATATCGCCATTCAGATTGCAGAGAGATTAGTTCGAGCTCATGAAGAATGCATTGTCTGTATTTTGGCATCAGGCTGTTCATTTGTTTGCTTTATTATAATTTTATGCGAATAAATTCACCAATAATTATGGAGGCAAAATCATGAAAGTCTTTATGGCTCTGAGACTATATTTCTGCATTTTTCTTGGTGCATTGCTGGTCATAACTACGATGGTTTTAGCGCAACAACCACAATCAATGACTGAATCCCCAGAAACGATGGAATTAGACTCTAAAATAACCAAATCGATGCAAGACCAACGTTGGGATTTAGAGCGGTTTATTGAAATGACTAATCCTAAAGAAGCCGCTGACCTACTGAGAAAGCATGCTGAAAAATATGGAATCCCATTAGATTCCACTCCGCCCTCTGTTGAAGTGGATGCTGAAAGAGAATCATCAAGGCAAATGGAGAGGAATAAAAACCAACATCTCATCCATTTATTTAATGGCCTGGAATTTATTCCCATGTCCGGCGTTGAAGTATCGCTATCTGAAAAAATTACCAGTTTACATAAAGAGTCCGGAAGCGATGAAAAACTGGTTTGTATTATCCAGTTCCAGGGAAAAATGACTATAGGTGACATTATTGAACTTTTAGAATCAGATGTGAAAATTTATGAGGATATAGCTCGACGAACCTATTTGGCCAGACTTCCAGCCTCACTTGTCTCTGCTTTAAGTTCCAAATCATACATAAGGTGGATTGGTGAGTACAAGCCCGAATATAAATATGAAGCAATTCTTTCTGACAGTAAAAGGCCAGAGGCTATAATTTATCCGATGGGCGGTGATAGGCAAGAATATCGAGAGGATTTGCAGAGATTGGGTGTGATAATTAAGCATTATGATACAAAGGTCAATCTTTATGAAGTTTTGCTGGATAATTCCCAATTCAAACAAGTTGCAGAAGAAATCTGGTGGGTAAAAGGTATAAGTAAAATTCCAGATGATATGTTGCATCAGGTAAATGAGAGTTTTGAACCGGATGATAGTCGGGAACTGGTAAATGCTTTTAAAACTAGTTTTACTGGCAATGGTGTTCCGATTGGAGTTCGTGATACAGGCATTTGGCATGGTAATACTTTAGATTTCCCGGATGGCTCTTATGACGATTATGGAAATCACGGGGATATTGGTGGTCATGGAACTCATGTGTGCGGAATTATCGCCGCACGTGGTGGCCGTAACATAGAAGGGGTATACGATGCAAAAGGTGTCGCACCTGATGCTACATTATATGTTATTTCCGGTGTTGAAGGTATTGGCGGTAACTATTCATATGGTGATGCATTTCTCTATTTCTTTGCACATGATATACTTATCTCGAATCACTCCTGGGGTTTCGTATCTGCACCCGGTGTATGGCTCTATGATTACAATGATGACACTGAAAATATTGATGGTTGGGCTGATAGTGATATGGCAATTATTTTCTCTGCTGGAAATAATGAAGATCCAAGAACAATTGGCAATCCAGGTACAGCAAAGAATGTAATAACCGTTGGTGCAATAAATTATGTTGAGGATGATTATAGAATACCTGATATCGGCGATAGGGCTGGGTATAGCAGCCAGGGGCCAACCGCGGATGACTCCCGTTTGAAACCGGATCTCGTGGCACCAGGAGGGCAAAGATTGTTTTGCAGGCATGGTGTTATTTCCACAAACAACTCAAATGCGTCAGATGGCTGCACATGGCCCAGCAGTTCTTGGTACATTGGAAAGTATGGTACCAGCATGGCAGCACCGCATGTAACAGGTGTATGTGCAAAAATACAGGAATGGAAACCTGATATACATTCAGAATTGTTAAAGGCGCTTCTCATCAACACAACAATACCAATTAAAGAAAATTCCGATGATAATTTAAGCGGATATGCCACCACTGCAGTAGGATATGGTTTAGTGAATGGATTTTCGGTTACAAATTATTATCGTGGTGAAAGCAATAGATTGCTTTTTGGGCAGGGTGTGGTTTCCGAAGATGATCCTGAACAAGATTGGAGCATCTCTGTATCGCCGCAGGCAATGAAACTGATTGCCACGCTTGCTTATAATGATCTGAAGGGCAAAGAGAGTGATACAGATGTTTTGAAAGACAACCTGGATCTGGCTTTGATCTCGCCTGGTGGAGCGTATTATTGGGCACACGATTATTTAGATGCAG
This sequence comes from Calditrichia bacterium, assembly GCA_037381445.1. Classification (GTDB taxonomy): domain Bacteria; phylum Calditrichota; class Calditrichia; order RBG-13-44-9; family RBG-13-44-9; genus JARRQT01. The sequence continues at coordinate 11,406 of JARRQT010000196.1, read as the reverse complement.
CCGATGGGGTGACCGATGAATCACCACTTGAAAAGATGGTTATCACTAATCCGGAAAGTGGAACGTGGACAGTAAAGGTAAGATTTACAGATGGTCCCCTTTTTGATGATCCTCTTTTGCGGGCGAATGAAGTATATGGAGTAGTCGCCCATGAAATCCTGAAGACTCCATCATTAAGTCTTACAATTCCGGAGGATCAAAAAATTATAGAAGTATGGCCGGAAGAATATTTTGCATTAAATCCAAGAGTGACAAATGACGGTGGATATATTGCAACTGGAGTAACGCTTAGGATAGGTGGGGGCCGTGATTTTAAAGAAGACATTAATCAAACCAAGTATGTAGGTAACCTGATATATCAGGGAGACAACGCATCACACCAATTTATTATTCAGGCTCCAACAGTACCGGGCGTTTATACTTTAACCGCACAAGCGGATGGAATTAATAAAGATTTTGATAACCCGGATTATCCGCGAATGGAACAGATCACTGTCAAAGTTATGAAATCATTGACTGTCAACACCTCGGACGATTTGGATGATGGAACTTGTGATGATTCTCACTGCAGTCTGCGTGAGGCACTAAATGCTTCCAATAATGATCCTATTCTATATCAAATTAACTTTAATATTCCTGGCTCCGGCCCTCACTCCATTGAATTCTCCTCACCTTTACCAATAATTACGGATCAGATTATTATAGACGCCACCACTCAGCCTGGATATGATGGTGAACCACTGATAGAATTAATTAGCCCATGGTCTAATGTGATAGATGGATTAGTAATCACCGCTGGTAATAGCATAGTCAGGGGTTTAGAAATCAACGCCGCCGGAGATGGTATTCGGCTTCAGGATAATGGCAACAATTTGATTGAAAGGAATGTTATCCACTGCTGGTATGATGGAATCAGTATTGAAAACTCTTCAAATAATCTTATTGGTGGTCATTTGGGAGAAACCGGCAACATCATTTACAATAATGCAGAGGGTATCCGTATTACCGGCAGTGGCGCAAGCGGAAATAGAATTGTGGGAAATATTGTGGGGACGGACGGATACGTCTATTACTGTGGGAATAATCATAATGGCATATATCTCACAAATGCCAGCGAAAACACTATTGGTGGGAATGATGCATATGAAGCGAATATCATTTCCGGCAATGGAGAAAACGGAGTATATATAGATGGAATTCAATCTACAGGCAATGAGATATTAGGCAATTACATCGGAACCGATATTCCAGGTTCTTTAAATATTGGTAATCTGAGAAACGGAATTTTAATTGAATCTTCATCCGGAAATTTTATAGGACCTGGAAATATCATTGCCTATAACGATGAGGATGGAGTCGCCATTTCTAGTTGGACAATTGGTGGAAATATAATAAATCCGATTCTAAGCAATAAAATTTATTCTAATGAGGAACTGGGCATCGATCTGATTTGGCTAGACCCGGAAGTAACAATAAACGATTTTCATGATTTGGATGCAGGTCCAAATGGTCTGCAGAATTATCCTTTAATAACTTCTGCAGCATCTGATGGATTGGGGATTAATATCTACGGAATAATGCATAGTAATCCATCAACACCAATCAGGATACAATTTTTTTCAAATTCAGCATACGATCCCAGCGGTTACGGTGAGGGCGAAAGATTTCTTGGAGAGACAGAATTGACAACAGATGCAAATGGTGATGCGAGGTTTACAAAACGTATTCTGGGAAGATTATTTGCTAATCCTTATGTCACCGCGACTGCCACCGGGCCGTACGGAACTTCTGAATTCAGTCCATATTTTACTGCTGCAAGCGTTCTTATTAAGGAAGT
>JARRQT010000196.1:0-9499 GCA_037381445.1 Calditrichia bacterium | reverse complement strand
GGGGATACAGGCTTCTCCAATGCATCTATTCCTCAATCTATGGCTTGGGCCGGCTTTAATAGCTTCTGGTCCGGCAGCACTGTCGTTATGACATTGACGACACCCTCAGGAATTGAAATAGATAAAAATGCCGCGGGTGTCTTTTATGAGCATGGTTCCACCTATGAAACCTATAAAATTCCAAATCCGGAGCCGGGACAATGGATCATAAAGCTATTTGGAGAAGATGTGCCTCAGAGTGGCGAAGATGTGATGGTTGTTGTCAGTGGAGAGCCAACAGATCCGACCCTTGCCGTAAATGTAGATATAAAACCGGGAGAAGAACCCAATTCAGTGAACTGTACTAATGCAAACGGTCTCATTACAGTCGCCATCTTGACAACACCGGATTTTGATGCGCTATCAGTGGATCATACAAAAGTGAGCTTCGGCCTGACAGGGATTGAAGCGTCTGAGCATCATGTAAAGAAAAACGGGGATATGGTGCGTCATGAAAAAGATGTGGATAGAGATGGCGATAAGGATCTTGTATTCCATTTTCGATATGGAAACACAAGCCTGGATTGTGATAGCAAACAGGCGGTCCTAATTGGTGAAACAAATGATGGACTACAGGTAATGGGAATTGATGAAATCAGGATGGTTGGTTCGCTTGCCAAAGGAGAAGATTTAGCAGGTGAGGTTTCATCTCCCGAAATTCCAGACAAATTTTCGCTGGGAGCAGCTTATCCCAATCCGTTTAATCCGGTGACTCATATCTCTTATGGTCTGCCAGTCCCGGCGAATATAAAAATTGATATATACGATATATTGGGCAGAAAGATTAAAACTCTGATAAATGAGCAAAAAGAAGCGGGTTTTCATACAATCACAATTGATGGATCGGCCCTCTCAAGTGGAATCTATTTGTACAGGTTGGAGGCGGTTCCCATGACACCCGGCGCGGAAAATATATTTGTAAAAACCCAAAAAATGGTCTTAACGAAGTAGTATCATATGATACTCAAGGGAACCCACCAGATAATTAATTATCTGGTGGGTTTAGATCAATATCCTGTCGAACAACGGATTTTGAAAAGAGAGTAATTAAAGAGAGGGTTTGTATATCTTCAAATTTGGGATCCAGGAGACAAACAGCTTCAAAATCACGGATATGTCGTTCAACAGCTTCTTTGGAGTGATTTGTTCTTTGAAATATTGTTGGTACCCGATAGCTCTTCAAGTACATTTTGACAATGTCCTTTTTGTGGATCTGTCTTCGGCCAATATCCTGAGTGTTGCCTCTGGTTGGCAACGCTTTTTGATAAAGGGAAGAATACTCTCTAATGTATTGGCTTGCTGTACCTTCGTTAACCCCAAACAGGATGGCTAAATCCAGTTGAGTGAGCAATGCGCTCTGGTCATAGGCATAAAGTCTATCGTTCCACCTTTTTCAGACGGCTATCCCGGTAATGCAATAGTTTTTTCATATCATCGATATCTGCCTCAGAGATGATATCCGGTATGAACGGTTCAAGTCTCGTTTGTAAAATGGGCTTGGCCCTTTGGGGATATTCATTAACCGCCACGGCATGCCTGACCATCTGGCCGGATTTGGGAAAGGAGTTATCGGTATAACGGTAATGGTGTTCAATGAGAGCCAGAAAGTCGTTGACAATTGCATTGGCTGTAACGGTTTCTTTATCATACCCATAGTTGTTGATAAAGCGGCCCATTAAGCTGGTCTTGAGGGATTTGCCTTCGATGCGGTAATATCGTCTTTGGTCGATCGACTTTCAGGAATGATCGCGGGTGTCTCTGTCGATGAATTCCAGGCTTTGCTTAATCATATTTTCTCTCTCCCCTGTTTTTTGTTCGGTGTTGAAGATGGCCGAAAGTCGAGGATTTTTCGTTTTCCGGTGTTTGCGCTAGAGCTTGAGATATTCACCGGTCAAAAGGTTAGAGGAGCCGGTAGCGATACGAATCTGGCCAACAGCGAACCTTTTATGATGCATCAGGATGATTCTGATAAAGTCCCGGATATATCTTTGAACGGCTGTTTTGGAATGGTGGGTCTGTTGTTCAATCTCGGAGAACTGGTATCCGGACATATACATTTCGAGTACCTGGGTTTTGTGAGAGGGACCGCTAAAATAATTTAATATTTTATTTATCTTTGCGCATATTAGGCTTGATTATATAAGCATTTATTTTATAAATTGTCATTGCAGTCATAGTGATTCCGAAATATTCCGTCGAACTTTGATCTGGCCGGAAAAACAGAATCTCTGGTCTGATAAATTGTCGCGGCAAATGAGATTTGAGCGACCATACATGATGTCAAAAGAAATCTCTGTCTTTTCAGTCTGCCATTTGGGACTAAACGCCGGACCTTCCCACTCAGCCGAGAACAATGCTGCTGATAAAAATCCGATCATTTTTTATGACTGATTCCAATTCCAGAATTGAAAAAATGCAGATATGCCAAAATGAAATCTGAACTAATGGATAAAATCACCGGGATGTTTCAAACGAGGGCGCTGGCTGGTACGATATATTTTATTTGAATCTTTATCAAATTTACTCCCTGCGGCGGGACTCCGGATAGCGATAGCGTGATAGCAACATGAAAAATTAACGAAAGCGAAGCTTAAGGTCTATTATGATTGGCCAAACTGTTTCGCATTATCGTATCACTAAAAAGCTCGGCGTCGGCGGCATGGGTGTGGTATATAAAGCCGAGGATACCAGACTCAACCGCACCGTGGCCCTCAAATTCCTGCCTCCTGAACTGACCCTTGATCCGGAAGCCAAAGCACGATTTATCCGCGAAGCCCAGGCAGCCTCGGCATTGGAACACCCCAATATTTGTAATATTCATGAAATTGATGAAACATCGGATGGTCAGCTTTTTATTGTTATGGCCTGTTACGAAGGCGAAACATTAAAAGAAAAGATAAAAGAAAAAAGATTAAAGAAAAAAGAAGCTATCGAAATCGCCATCCAGATTGCCCGGGGACTGCAAAAGGCGCATGAAAAAGGGATAGTGCACCGGGATATCAAACCCGCAAATATATTCATCACTACTGATGGCCAAGTAAAGATTCTGGATTTCGGGCTGGCCAAGTTAGCCGGCGGTTCAAGGATTACCAGGAGCGGTTCAAGATTTGGGACAGTTTGCTATATGTCCCCGGAGCAAATACGGGGAGAAGCGGCTGACCAGCGCAGCGATATCTGGTCACTGGGTGTTTTGCTTTATGAGATGCTGACCGGGCAACTACCATTTGATGGTGAATTTGATCAGGTCATTATGTATTCCATACTCAGCACAGAAGCCAGGAGGCCTGGCGAAATAAATCCCGATGTGCCGCCTGAATTGGATCGAATCATCCAAAAAACGCTGACAAAAGATCCCGACAAACGTTATCAAAAATTGCGCGATCTGCTGGATGACATTCGGAGAATTCCGGGGGTATCACCCTACCCGGAAAAGGCAATAAATCTTAAAACAGTTCTGAAATCTCCTAAATTTATCATGCCGGTAAGTCTGTTACTGGTTGCCATATCTATTGGTATACTCTGGTGGGAAAATCGTAATGCCAAAATACGCTGGGCAATAGGAGAAATTCTGCCCCAGATAGAACAAAAGGTGGAGGGGACCTATCTGGCCGGCCTGGCTCCGGCCTACGATCTGGCTCTGCTGGCACAGAGATACATTCCGGACAATCCGAAGCTGCTGGAATTGATTGCCAAAAGCACGGTCGTGACATCCATTACCTCGGAACCGCCCGGAGCAAATGTTTACCTGAAAGAATATAATAAGCCGGAGGCGGAGTGGAAATTTGTAGGTATCACTCCGGTGGACAGTATTCGCCTGGCCCGTGATTTCTTTCGCTTTCGGTTTGAAAAAAATGGCTATGGAATGGTCCAGGCTGTGGAATTGACGTTTCTTCCGGGAGCCGAAGGCTGGATACCTATAGCAATTTACCGTGCTCTTACCCCGGATTCTCTGATTCCTGTAGATATGGTAAGAATACCCGGGGCTGAGACTGTCCACGGGAAGTTGCCGGATTTTTTTCTGGATAAATTCGAGGTCACCAATAAGCAGTTTAAAATATTTATTGATAACGGCGGCTATGCAAATTCTGCTTACTGGAAGTATCCCTTTATCCGGGATGGCAAGGAGTTGACCTGCCGGGAAGCGTTAGAGTTGTTCAAAGACGCCAGCGGCAGACCGGGTCCGGCCACCTGGCAGGCTGGCGATTATCCGGAAGGGCAGGATAATTTTCCGGTTACCGGCATCAGCTGGTATGAAGCGGCTGCCTATGCAGAATTCGCCGGCAAAAAGATTCCAACCATTACCCACTGGCGTCTGGCGTGCGGTTTGGAAAAATTTTACGGATTAGGTCTTTTCCCCTCCTATTTATACCCTATGAGCAATTTTAAAATTCAAGGAGCAAATGCTGTCGGAAGCAACAAGGGTGAAACATTTTACGGAAATTATGACATGGCCGGCAATGCCCGCGAATGGTGTTTTAATGAGACTTATTCCGGCAGTAGATGTATATGCGGAGGCGCCTGGGATGATGCACCATACGTCGCAGAAAACATCACTCACGCATCAGCCTTTGACCGATCGCCAAGAAACGGCTTTCGCTGTGCCCTCTACATGGATACAGCGGCAATACCACCCAGGGTATTTCAATCATGGCCAGGCTTTTCCGGATGGGATTATGAAGATATTCCCCGTGTATCCGATGAAGTTTTCCAAATTTACAGAGATCAATTTTCCTATAATAAAGAGCCTCTCGATGCCCAAGTCGACACCATGGATTCCACAAACAAAGATTGGATCGTTGAGAAAGTTTTGTATAATACCGCCTATAATAATGAACGCATGTACGCCAATCTGTATCTTCCCCGGAACATATCCAAACCGTTCCAAATAATAGTCTATTTTCCAGGCACTTTTGCTTTCAGTTATAGTTCTGTCAGCACGCGGGAAAATTGGTTTCAATTTCAATTAATTGATTTCATTATTAAAAATGGACGCGCAGTTATTATTCCTGCTTATAAAGGGACATACGGACGCAAAGTGGAAGATGCGTATCAAATATACAAAGGGAGACCAACCCGACGATATGTCGAGTATCTGATTCAGGTGATTAAAGATTTCAGGCGAACTATCGATTTTCTGGAAAGTCGCCCCGATATTGACAGCGATAAAATTGCCTTCTATGGATTTAGCTGGGGAGGATTATGGGCTCCTATGATTACCTCGGTTGAGGACAGGTTGAAAGTGAGTGTATTGCCGCTTGCCGGCTTACGTGCATATGGAAACAACGATATTCATCCAGCCGGTGATCCCCTCAATTATGTATCTCACGTGCACATTCCTACACTCATTCTTAGTGGCAAATATGATATTGTATTTCCTTATGGTACCGTTGTTAAACCAATAAAAAAATGTCATTTATGATACGGACCATTTTATTCCCCGGAATGAATTGATCAGGGAAACTCTGGCTTGGCTGGATAAATATTTGGGGCCGGTAAACTTAAAATAGGGAGATGATTATGAGACGACTCCTTTTAAGTTTAGCTTTCGTTATCTCTTTCGTACTGCCATTTACACTCTTCGCTCAGGATTTTATCAAAATTGAGGGGCATATCACGGATGACGCCGGTAATCCCCTGATTGGCGCCAATGTCACTATTCAGCAGACCATGTACGGAAGCACCACCGATGAGAAAGGATACTATTTTTTTAAAATCCCTGAATCTGAAGTTGGAGGTGAAATGAACCTCCAGGTGGATTACATGGGCTATATATCGCAGTCAAGAAAAATTACACCTGTAGTCGGTACCAGCACATATGATTTTAAGTTAGAGGGGAACGTGTTTTCCATCCGGCCTATCGTGGTTAGTGCTCAGCGGCGGGAAGAAGATTTACAGAAAGTCCCTATATCTGTTGTTGCGGTCGATCGTATTCAAATCCGGAATCGAGGTGCGGACCGCATGCTTGATCTGCAGTATTCCAAACCCAACCTGTTTAACGGGACCGGAGAGTTCAATCGCAAGATGGTTACCACTATCAGGGGAATTTCCGGTTTTAATCGTTCAGCGGGCCAGGAATGCAGAGCCAGTTATTATATCGATGACGTCTATATGGGGCGCGGTATTGCAGTTAATCGCGATCTGCTGGATCTGGAACGGGTGGAAATTCTGCGCGGACCTCAGGGCACCCTTTTTGGAAAAAATACCGTATCGGGAGCGATCCATTTTATAACCCGCAAACCCCATCCAGGACGGGAAGCCATAATTAGTCTGGATGGTGGTAATTATAATTTCCTAAACACAAATGTTTTACTCAATGCCCCTTTAGTGAGTAATAAACTGTTTGCCCGCTTTAGCGGTAAATATATGACCCGTGATGGATTTGTAACCAATTTATATAACAATACCGATCTTAATGGCTGGAATATTTTAAGCGGCCGGCTGCAGCTAAGATATCTACATTCAGAAGCACTGGATATTATCTGGACTTTAGATACTATGAGAGATCGCAGGAACAGGAGAACACCAACAGTTGCCTTAAACGATACCTTTGCGCCCGGTCCGCGCGAGGTTTCTCACGATGCACCGGAATACGGACATCGCGATATGATCGGGACTTCCCTGAAAATCGACTATCAGTTTTTCGGTAAGTATCTGTTAAAATCCATTACCGCCTATCAACGCAATAAAACCTGGAGTATGCTGGATGAAGATTCACTACCCTTATTTATTTTGTATAGCGAGGATGTTGTGACAGACTATCATTTTACCCAGGAAATAAGAGTTAACTCGCCATATTATGAAAAAATAAATTTTGTAACCGGTATATTTTATTTTTATCAGAAAGCCAATCAGAAATTTGCCGCCCTGGCAGGGCCTTATTTTGCAGTTCCGGGTTACAAATTATATTCTGATGGCCCGGTAACAACCAACTCAATCGCCTGGTATTTTACGAGTAATTATCAGCTTCTTCCCAAAATTTCTCTTACGGCAGGAATTCGTTACACCTCCGAAAACAAAAAAATCAGCTGGAATCAAACTAATGATCCTCCCGCTCTTTTTCCAAATATTGTTGATTATAAAGATGATTATGAGAAGGGTGTGTTTTCACCGCGAATTGGCATAAACTATTATTTGAATAACCAGTTCATGCTATATGGTACTATTGCACAGGGATACACCAGCGGTGGATGGGCTAATCATGCAGTATCGAGTCCGGAATATCTAAAGTATTATCCTGAATTTGTTACAAATTATGAAACAGGATTGAAATCAACTCTGCTGAAAGACAAGTTAATTTTTAATGTTTGCGGATTCTGGGCCAAGTTTCGTGACTACCAGGTTGAAGTATGGCGTCCTCAATCGGATGGCCTATTTCTCCCGGCATTCATGAATGCCGGAAAAGTCAGCACAAGAGGTTTTGAAATGGAAATGAATGCGTTACCACGGTCCGGTTTATCCATATCTGCTGCATTGGGTTACACTGATGCACGGTATGACGAGTGGAAAAATGGCGGCGGCGATGGAATTGATTATGATGGTAATCGCATGGAGTGGGCTCCCAAGTTTGAATATACATTAGCATTAAATTATCAGTATCCGGTTAATATGTTCGGGACCTTTTATTTACAAGGCGATTGGATTCGAAAAGACGGATTTTACAGTGAACCTGATGATGAACCTTCCGACTGGGTAGATGGGTATCAACTTCTGAACGGGCGGATTGGCTTTGAGCATAAAAGCAAAACCTGGGGTCTATTTGTTTGGGGTAAAAATTTAACCGATGAACTTTATATGCTGGAAAGATCTGTGCTCCCTGTTGGTACACCTTATGCCTACTACGGTATCGGGCGTACATATGGTGTTCAGATAGAATATAGGTTTTTTTGATTAAATCACTTCAGAAAGATTTGATTCGGGATAATAAATGATTTTTAAGAAAAAGAACATAACCAGAATCCAGGGCGGGGAAACCGGTCCGCCATCTGGTTTTACTCGTGACATTAATAGAATAAAAGAATTAATCCATCTCTTTTCTTCCACCTCGCAGGAAGAGTCTATTCTTGAGCGACTGATTAATTCGGTTACAACCATCAGTCAGGCAAGTGCCGGGTCGGTGATTTTATTCGACCCCAGCAACCAGCGATCTGCTAAAACGCTCATTCATGATCATATGCAGGAAAACGACTTGCTGGACCACTACCTCAACCTGCTGCTGGCCGGCTGGGTTGCAGAGCATGGCGTACGACTTTTAACAAGTGATTTGCGCCAGACCTATGATCCAAAAATCCTGGGGAAGAAATATAGGGAGATTACCTCGGCCCTGAGTGTGCCGTTAATGGCTGATAAGAAAATCATCGGAGCGGTCAATTTAATAAAAACGGCAGGCAAAGAGAGTTTTACTTCCTGGCATATCACCGTCATTGAAACACTCGCGGCGCTCTGTATTCATTTCATTCAAAATAACCGTTTGCGGGAAAAAATGTTTGCGGAGACTGAACGGCTGCGCAAAGAAACTCAGAGGATCTATTCTTATGAGGGCCTGATAGGAAGATCTCCCAAAATGGTTGAGCTATATAAATTATTGGAAAAGATTATTCCCACCACGGGGCGGGTAGTGATTGAGGGGGAGAGCGGCACCGGTAAGGAACTGGTTGCCCGCATCCTGCATTACAACGGTCCGTTGAAGAACAATCCGTTTATCGCTATTGATTGCGGCGTTTTGCCGGCTAACCTGCTGGAGAGTGAACTGTTCGGGCATGTGAAAGGAGCTTTTACCGGGGCCAGTAGCGATAAAATGGGTCTGTTCGAAGAAGCCGATACCGGCACCCTTTTTCTTGATGAGATCGTGAATATGCCGCTGGATATGCAGAGCAAATTATTGAGGGTGATTCAGGAAAAAGAGTTCCGCCCGGTGGGCAGCACTCAACTCAAAAAAGTTAATATCAGAATCATTGTTGCCGCCAGTTGCTCCCTGGCGGAAAGCGTAAACAGGGGATTATTTCGTGAAGATCTTTACTACCGCCTGAATGTGGTTAAAATATCGCTTCCTCCTTTGAGAGAGCGGGTGGAGGATATTGTCATTCTTGCCGATCATTTTTTGAATAAATTGGATCGGGAATATAAGAAAAATATTGATCGGTTTGATGGCAGGGTGCTGCGGGCATTTGAAGCTTATCACTGGCCGGGCAATGTCCGTGAATTGGAAAACGTGATAGAACGAATGATCATTCTGGCGGAGCCGGGTGCGCGCCATCTTACTTTTGATTTATTGCCGGAAGAAATCACCGGAAAATCGAAGCTTTTGCCTGAGCCCGGATTCTCAGGATCAAGTCTGGATAAGATAAAGGACCGGCGGACTTTCGCTGAAAAGTCGGCCTTTCTGGAAATTTTGGAAAAGCACAATTGGAACCAGTCTTCAGCCGCCCGTGAACTGGGGATCCATGAAAGCAGCCTTCGTTAT
>JARRQT010000195.1:0-6687 GCA_037381445.1 Calditrichia bacterium | reverse complement strand
ACAGGCTCAGGGGATGCGGACAATAACCATGGTGAGATCATCTTCCACGGGTAATGACCCCATATGTTTTTTGAGGTCCGCCATCACGCTTTCGTATACGGCTTTGGGTTCCGCATGATCAACAGCGGCCTGCAATACCTTCTGCAGGTTATTTATTCCATATTCGTTTTTCTCCGAACTGCCGGCTTCAATTAACCCATCCGTAAAGAACAAAAGCATATCATTTTTGTCCAGGGAAATGGTCTGGGTATCAAATGACAACCGTGCCGCGAGTCCCAGTGCAATGCCCCGGGGATTCCATTGCCTGACAATGGTCCCGGAGGCATTTAAATGAAAGACAGGAAGATGGCCGGCATTCAGGAGGGTCAATTCTCTTTTCCGGAAATTAATCATCCCGTATATAAAACTGACAAACATATTTTTTTCGGCGTTCTCCCGGATAATCCGGTTTAACAGGAGGGGCAGTTCTTCCGCTGTGCTGCCTGCCGAAATTGCAGCCCGCAGGGCGCCCTTGACGATTGCCATCAGCAGACCGGCTGCCATATTATGGCCGGAAACATCTCCCATGGCAATACCCAGTTCGGATGATCCTTTTCCGTTTTCGGAGAGGTGAATGATGTCAAAAAAATCACCGCCGATTTGATTGGCGGACAGGGTCCTGCCGAATATGCGGCAGCGTTCATCATTTAATTCTACCGCCGGCACCAGTTTCTTCTGAATGTTTCTCGCCAGTTCAATTTCGGTTTCCAGCGCCTGCTTTTCAGCGGACATTTTGCGCATAACGGACACATACAGCCGCAGGCTGACAGCTATCGCATAAATAGCGCCCGCCCAGAAAAAGATGGTCTTGAGGGGCAGTTCTCTGCCGATGTGGGAGATAAAATACAAGAGGGCCGCCGCGATAGTTGTGCCGCCGCTTATGGTTATGATATTCCTGTATTTCCCGATTTCAGGAAAGAGAATATACAGCGACATGCCAAGAATGGCCGCCAGGATCAAAAAGTAGATCAGCAGGATGACCCGGGTATCCGGATGGGGTTGAGCTTCAAGCGGCCGGTATGAGATATGCGTAAGAAATATAAACGCAATACCGAAAAAAACATGGTCAGAAAGGCCTTCAGGCGTTCTTTAAAAGAAAGATGGGCAAAGGCCTGGTAATCGTAATGGATAAAATTTCTCAGTTTTTTGGTGTTCGGAAATTTCATGGATATTCCGCATCCTTTCCTTTTTATCATTCGGGTATGAACCAGGCTGACAATACAGGATATGTGCTTTTCGTGATATCAGGCTTCCTCCGCCCGCCCGGTTTATTCGGATTTTCTTTTTGTCACACGGACAGATTACGAAATTTCTTCGATTTCGTTACAGACAATAGGAGGTGGATAAAAAAATATCGTGGTCAGTTTTGAAAAATTGACCGGTGTTTAGAATTTTTGGTTGCTGGTTTTCGAGTCTAAATCTTCGCGGTTAACATTTCAGGGTTGCTTGTCAGGAGAAAAAAACGTATGCTGATAGCTGTCAGCCGTCAGCTTAATACTTTTAGGTCGCCTATCGTTTCATTGGCAGGAGAATTACCCTCGCAGAGGCCGCAAAGGGCGCCTAAAAGGCGGTGAAGTGCTTCCTTATCCCGGTAGAGCCTGCCCCGTCATTCCGGCAAGGAATGCCGGAATCCAGATATCAGGGATGATAATAATGGATTCCCGCTTTCGCGGGAATGACCGTCAATTGGTACAAATATTACGACTCGTCCAGCCGTCAGAGCCTGCCCTGCATTTGTTGCGGGGGATTATGACAGCATCCAGACGCCAGGGATGGTTTTGTGGATTCCCGCCTGCGCGGGAATGACCGGACTTTTCGCACTTAGCTAATTCCCGGGTATTTTAATCCACTGTGTTTCCTTCACACCAGGAAGGCACCATGTGCCATCTGCCCCGGACGGCTTTGCGGGGCAGTAACGCAATTTTCCCTATTTATCATTTGCGTTTTGTTATCTCAATAAATAACTTAAATCGAATCATTTGAAATTTGTGCTAATGCAATCGGCAAGAGCTTTCTTGATATAAGTATATTGATAAATAGCAGACTGATATTTTTTAATTTATTGACAGAACGAAATCATTCTCCCTGTTTCTGTTTCGATTCAGAATAGCGGCACGGCCTGCTAAACCGGGCGTTTAAATGTTTTTAGGCTGCAAAAATTCTATTCCGCATGGAGATAAATTTCAACTTGAGAGATCCATGTTTAGATATCGAAAAATATTGACAGGATTTCTTTTTTTAGCGGTCCTTATTCAAGCCTGCAAAAATCAAAACATGCTTTTTGTCCCATCTGAGCCGGAACCAACTGATTCAACTATAAAACTTGACATTTCTCCCCCGATTGTTCGTACAGGGTTTATTACTGCGATTACGGGGGCAAAGTTCAACCACAATCAGTTTGACTATCATGTCGTTTTCCCCGATAGCACGATCACGTATCCATATAGTGTTTCGGAAGATTCAATGTTTGTTATCGTACCCTACGTTACTAAATCAGGAACTCTGAAGGTTAGTTCTTACGATTTTGAGGGGGAAGGTATCATTACGATTCTAAACGATTGTGAAGAAGGGGTATGTGTCAAGGGCTGGGATTTAAATTATACAATTACCGAAGAAGAATCATGGACATACGACGGTTTCGGGAATATACTTAAATGGACGCTCCAATCATTCGGCGATACATTATTCCTGAAGAAGGAAGGAAGCGGACCAAACTATGATATGCATCGATACCTTTATTTTCTCAATGATTCTTCAAACAGTTTGCCAAAATTTTTAAAAGGTGAGATTTATATATACGGAGCTGGGGCGAGATATTATGAAATTGATCGGGCAGTCATCAAGATTCAGGATTGGGATCCTGATGGGATCTTTAGTGGTGTGTTATTCTTTACTCGCAATTACTATGATCCGTTCATTGATATCTTTTGGGTGGACATTAAGAGAATTGTTAAACCGGAATGAAAGCAGCGCACTTCGGCATCAGCCTGACCAGGAGATTGTGCTGCTTTCAACTGTTCAATAGTGTACAAGTTGCATAGATTTATGATATCCGGCGAGAGGACGCTTCTGTGATATTATGCTTTTTCACTATGGTTGATTTAACAGGGGCGTAGTATGAAAATTGAAATATTTTTGCTATTTGTCATTTTATTCATATCCGTTGGAATCGCACAGAGCAGAAGTGATGGCATAGAAATCCTGGAAAAATATATTTTGGTGGATGCTGTCAAATCACAAAAATTGAATATTTCGCTGATTGAACCGGCAGACAGTCAGGTATTAGTTGAAAGGGATATGGAAGGCAGTCACAGAGTGGTGCCTTCGGCGATGTCCGTTGTCTGCCGGTTTTGATTCATCTTCTCTCGCCAAGACGCAGAGATCGCAAAGAGCATGGAGCAGAGAGCATGGCGCAGGGCGGGCATTTATCGAGGGACATGAAGTCCGTTGTCTACCGGCCGATCATTGATAATTGGCTATTGATTATTGATCATTGATTCCGCCCTCGCGAGGCTGCGTTATTCGAAATATTCCATTACTCCATTACTCCAATACTCCATCTCCCCCTCACTTTCTATTTCCATTCTCCCGCAAAAAGCGGAGAGCACATGGCGAACTTTCCTCGATGAATAAAAATGCTCGTCGTCGACCGGATTTCGTCAAGTTTGTAATCCCCTTTGCTCTTCGCTCTCTGCGCTATGCGCCATGCCCTGCCGCTGCACCCTTGCATTACTCTATAGTACATGTTCATTGATTATTGGTAATTGATCATTGATAATTGCAAACTCCGGTCTCCCGCGCAGCGGCCGCTCTGTGGGGGCACCGCTCCCTGAGTTTTATTCACAGTCTCAGCAGTGGGTCAATAGTTTCACCTGCCGTTTTCACTAAATTTGCAAAATTATCAAATAAATATATTGATTATTTTCCATAAAATTAATATAATATTAATATTGCAGAAGTTATTTGCCAGCGGCACGGGAAATAAATTCACTCAATTCTCCAGAAGATTCGATACAAGTTTTGCAGGAATATTAAAAAGATTGACACAATGACTGTTCCTCTATGTAAAATTCTTTTTCCAACGGTTTTCCACAGAACCGTCCGGGAAAGATGGATGATAATAAAAACATTTGAAATAAGGCACTTGCAGCCAATAAATATGTTAGCCGTACCGTTGTCATGCTTATTGCAGGACCCAAAAAATAGCCATGTTCTTAACCATTAAACCTAAGGAGGATAGGTTATGAAGAACAGAATCTATTTTTTTGCATTGGCAATTGCTTTATGTTTTATGTTTTTGCGCGGCAAAGCCATTGCACAGGAAGAAGGGGGGAATATTTATGTTGTAACAACCTGGAAGACTGTGATGCCCGAAGGAGGAAGTGAAGCGGAGAGGGATTCACTTTTGCAGGAGTGGATTGAAGGAACAGTAGAGAAAAACGATAAAATTCTTAGCCAAAAGCACCTCAGCCATTATTATGGCAGTGATCTCCGGGATTGGGTCGTTATAGGAGAATACAAAACATGGGCCGATATTGATGAGGCCTCAAAGATCAGTCAAGAATTGGCAAAAAAGAAATGGCCGGATGATAAAGAACGGGAGGAGTTTTCCAGAAAACTCCTGAAATACTTTGGTACCCATTCAGATGAAATTTACATGGAACAGCCGAAGTTTGGAAAGTAAATCATAACGGTATGGCTAACATAAATTTATAGCCTGGCTGCAAATAATCCGGTAGCCACGGAACATACATCAAACATAAATCAGTTTCTCAGTATTCAAAATTCCAGCAACGCTGCAGGCTAAAATCGTCATTGTGCGGCACTAAAGGATGGAGAGATAAGCTATGAATAAGAATGCTAAGGAGAAAACCGGAAGCACCCAAAAAGATGCGGCGCCTCCGCGGGGTACCCTGTTCAGATTTCTGACGCCGATCCTGGCGACACTGATAGCTTCTCTGGTTGCCACCTACGTAACATATAGCTATAACGAAAGGCAAATGCTTTTGGCGCGGATAGAAGCACTGGATAAGTATCGCGAATACATAAACTCACAGGACGCGAAAACCAGAGAGTATGGCTTTTTCGTGTTCGAGGAACTTGGGTATTCCGAATTGGTGAATAAGCTGGCCGAAGTTCGGGATGACCCGGCAGCGTTAAAGGTCTTGCTTTACAGATTGGAAGAGAAGGATGTTGATACTACCGAGAACTCGAAAACGGCACAAATAGCCGACAAGATCATGAGACAGGCCATTGCGCCGAAACAGGAGGAAGCGGTCGAGTATAGCGCACTGTCTCCCTCGACCTCAAAAAAGGTGGGATGGATTTATTTAGGTCATTATGTTTCGGAAAAGGAAGGCTGGAAAACCAGGTATCTTAATTTTGCTCCTTATGATAAGCCGTCAGCGCTGGTCGGCAGGGAATTTGAAGTTCGGGAGGAAACGGGAAGTCTGAATATACGCATCGGGATGCCAACCGCAGTCGGGCAATTCCAGCAAGTCCGTGATGTATTGAAAGTGGGCAGCAAGGTTAAAATACAGGAGTATAATGCCTGGCAGTCCACGGGTTATATCTGGGCCAAGATTGAATATTCCCCATAATATAAGGAATGCTGGAACAGTCGCCCAGGGCATTGCATAACTCCCGCATAGGCTGGCGCTGATCTTCGCATGATTACCTCCAATGAGAATCACTGAAAACAAAACAAACGAGCAGAAAATATTGGGCTGGTATGCCGCTCTGGTCGTGGTATGGTTATCCATATGTTCAATTGCATGTATTGGGGCACTGGCATATCTTTTATTGTCAGATCATTATAAAGAAGGATTGCTATATATTTCGATCTCCGTAATCGGTGGTGGATTGGGCAGCAGTATTTCCGCGTTGATGTCCGTTACGGAACGGATTTCCCATGGCTGGGAGACAAAAGCCGGCACAAAATTGCCTCAGTCTGAAAAGAAAGATAGATTCGTGGCGAAAATGATTCCCATTTTTTGTATCCGTCCGCTGTTCGGCGCAGCGATGGGATTTTTGCTTTATCTGGGCATTGCAGGTGGCTTTTTATTGGCGTTGAAAAATCCTGAATATCGGAATATCAGCAATGAAGGTTTGGCATTTCTGTCAGTGTTAACAGGATTATTTGCAAAAACTTTTCTTGAGAAGCTTCGGGATGCTTTTGATTCGCTGTTTGGCAAAGCTAAAGCCAAGGCGGAAAAAAAGATAAAGTCCAGCAAGCTAATGCGGGTGGTGAGAAAAGAATGCGCAGATGATTAGCCTGGTTAGGTGCAGATTCTTGCAATCCCGGATGATGATATTTTGAAAGCAATATTATCAATTATGTTTGCGGTCATGATATTTTTTTACTCCTTTTTCATGCGGCTCCGAGCTGCCAACGTAAGACAGGGTGCAGCAGGCTCTTGATAAAGAGGTCAGCAGATCTGATTGCACGGCGTTCAGCTAATTTCTCTCGCAGAGAACGCGGAGGGCGCCAAGGGCAAGGCCCATAGAGCAGAGCACATGGCGGGCGTTTATCGACGGACAGCATGTCCATCGTCTACCGGCCGATCATTGATGATTGGTTATTGATTATTGGTAATTGATGATTGATCATTGCTCTGCGCTCTGCCTCGATGAGTATATCAACCCATG
>JARRQT010000194.1:0-19350 GCA_037381445.1 Calditrichia bacterium | reverse complement strand
CCATTTCTGTTGAAGGATGGAATTCGTACCGGAGCGGGCAACCCTTCTTTTCTGCTGTTTATTCCTTTTATTACATAGAATAGACGCAGAATATTGTCCGGTTTTATTGAAGATTTTAATCGAATAATTTTTTGTATGTCTCGTGAGTATTGTGGATAAATGATATAGTATTTATGATCAACTAATTTCGGAATCCAATATTCTCTAAAATCAGCATTTTCCTTTTCATTAAATCCGGCATGCCTCAGGTTGCCCGAGAAAAATTCATTGAGAGAATCTTTAGTTACAATCCATCCGGCGTCGTATTGATAAACTTCCGGACATTTAGCTTCATAATATAAATAGTCATATTCATCATCTATCTTTCCGCTTGTTTTAACTTTCACGGACCATCCATCATTATAGACCGGTTCAGAATCGATTATTTTACCACCTAACGGAAATTCCAGTTTTATGGTTACTGAACATGTTTCGGTGGGGTAAATATAAATATTGGGTTTTCTAACGACCGGCCCCCCGGTGCTATCCGGTTCAACCGTCTTTTCCGGTTCGGTTGAGTGACTGCATCCATATAAAAACATAATTAAAATTGTGAGTGCAACCATTGGCAGTAATATGAATATTCTTTGCATTTTTATCACTCTTTTATTATTTGCTCAATATTCTTACCAACTGCAAATAACATACTCCGAAAGCTTTTGTAATCAACCATTTCCCCAAGGGCACCGGCAATTTGCTTTTTTGCGTCTTGAATCGATACCACCCGGCTGATCAAATGTCACAATGCAATATCTCGCGACAGAACTTTTGTTTGGCATTTCGATTTTTATGGACGGCTTTGCAGAAAGCCGCATCAGGCAAATCTTTTTAACTAGCACTCGTTACAGCAATCTATTTAAAATCTGCAGAGCTTAAATCGAATTTTCTGAATAATTAAGCGTGTTTAATCCCCTGGTCCATGCAAATCCTTCTTATTATGCTAAAAATGTATTCCTCTAACAGCAATAAATCAATACAAAAAATTGATATTTCTCCCGACGGCATTAAATCTCTTAATTCAGACGCCATTGGGATCCATTTTTCGGGGGTCAAACTGGCGGCGTTCGGTTATCACCAGAAACGCTCGGCGAGCGCTCATTGATGGACATTCGCGGAGCGATGCTTCTGGCAGCGTTCCGTCGTCTGCCGGACTACGGTCATGTCGTCTGAGCCTCCCCTGCACTTGTTGCGGAGCATTTTGACGGCACTCAGACACCAGGGATAGATATTTTTCTGTTTTAAAAAGTGAATTGCACTCCCCTCAAATTTAAAATGCCATATCCTGAACTGTCTCCATGAATGGTTTCCCTCCCGTGAGGAAATGTCAGAATCATATTCAGCTGGTTTACCAAATGAAGCAGACAGATCAAAATTACCTGCCTCCGATAATCCCTTGCGCCGTTACCCCATCTGTTCCGGAAAATGCTGCCCGAGTTCCGGGCCGGCAAATGAGTCTGTCGTCGCAAACCTGACAATTGAGCAAATAAACTATTGCATTTTATTTATGTTTTTTTGTATCATATAAAAGTGCGAATTCCGAATCCTCCTTTCCGGGCGTTTATGCTGTGCTTGTCCTCATTCAACAAAGCAATAAAAGTCTGCTTTACAATAATAAAACCTGTTGTGCTGATTGATGAACAATCTACACAAAGGACCTCGACGAGAGTATGATATGCAGACAGGGCAATGTCCGCCGCCAGCTATACCGCATCAATGCCTTTTATCCGGAAATCCTCATTCCAGAAAAATCAAAAATACATTTCATGCCGGTGGGAATAGAAATTTCCCAAGTTCCTGCAGCATTCAATTTCTTGACTTTTTTATCGGTCGGCAATTTGCCGGAAACTGTTTTAAAAATGCTCCGGATGCTGTTATCTCTCCGGACGGTCTTTCTTGTAAGCTGCTTAAAGTCAATATATATCTACCCCATAATTTTCCCGATTCTACCAGCACCCTACCTACCTCACACACGGGCAATCCATGTGCAGAGCCAGTATTTGCCAACCTGAACCGACAGTTGTTCCTCATACAGCTGTCGATACATGCATCCGGTTTTTTTATCTAGCCGGATTTGCGGCCGGCTGCAATTTCTGAATCCCTTGTATTTCTTCAGGACAACAGGGAAATAAAATGTGAAACCAAAAATCAGGAGGTGCAAAATGACCTAGCGATTCTGAGTTAACGGTTCTTTTTCCTTTAACCAAATGAATGAGGAGGCACAAGATGAATCATTTCAGTTATAAGGGAATCTGCGGAATTTTAATTTCATTATTTTTGAGTGTGGCTTTGCCCATCTCCGTGTTGGCGCAGGATAATGGTAAAGTCCGCGGCATAGTAACCGACAATGCCGGGAATCCGCTGCTGGGCGCGAATGTATATCTGGAAGGCACTACCCTGGGTTCATCCACGGATGAGGATGGAATGTTCATTATTTTGGATGTTCCGCCGGGCACATATAAAGCGATGGCCACTTATCTTGGTTATAAAACATCGGAACAGACCATCGAAGTAACAGCCGCGGAAACGACGACCCAAAACTTTTCTCTGGGACAGGATGCTTTGCTGATGGATGCGGTGGTGGTCTCCGGAACACCCGGGGGATCCGGCGTAACCAAACGGGATGCCAGCTTTGCCATCACCACCGTGGAGGCTGCGGAAATCAGACGGATTTCACCCAGCAGCACGGCGAATCTGCTGGAGATAGTCCCCGGCGTGTGGTCCGAAAGTTCCGGCGGCGTGGCGGGCGCCAACATATTCGTGCGCGGTATGCCGTCCTCCGGTGATGCGCCATTCGTAACAATGTCCATCAACGGTGGTCCTATCTATGGCACTGAGACGCTCTCTTTCTTTGAACAGAGTTCCATTTTCCGTATCGATGAGACGGTGGAAGCAACCGAAGCATTGCGCGGTGGTCCGAGTGCTGTCTTCTCCAATGCAGAACCGGGAATGACGGTGAACTTTAATCTCCGAAAGGGCGGCGAAGCGACCAAGGGCCGCCTGAAGTATCAGACTTCCGATTATAATCTGCAGCGTGTGGACGGTTTTCTGAGCGGCAAAGTCACCGAAGGTTTGTATTACATGGTAGGCGGTTACGCACGAACCGCACCCGGAGTCAGAAATACCCAGTTTAATGCCGAGAATGGAAAACAACTCACGCTGCAGTTGACAAAAACATTCGAAAGAGGCGTGATCAATGCCTTTACAAGGATCACTGACGATCACGGACAATGGGTGCTGCCGATGGCGCTGAACACCGGCAATGATCTCGGCACATATACCCCATTAGGCAATCCCACCCGTTTTCGCGAACTGCAGGTCGATGCGGCGGGCGGAAGACAAATGTACGATTTCGCTAACGGCCGCGGATGGAAAGGCAGCGTCAATGGCATCAATGCCAATTTCGACCTTGGAGAAGGCTGGATGGTACGCGATAATCTCTCTTACACCGGCGGCGACGCGAACACGTTTGGATTTGTTCCGGAAGGCGGTCCTGTGCAGGTGAGTGCTCTTAAGAATAGCCTTGGTATCGATACGGTGCGGACCAGGGACGGACAGGTACTGGGCAATTCTGCCTGGGTTCAAAACTACGGATACTGGGTGGTCATGAAGAATCTTGAATCGCTCAACAACGATTTAAGTCTCTCCAAAAAATGGAACCAACATGACTTCACGGCAGGGCTGTACCAGGCCCGCTGGTCCTCTAAAGATTTCTGGACCCTGGGAAATCAGGTGCCGGTTCAGAATGTTTCCAACGGGGATGTTCTGCAATCGAATATCACTGCCCAGGATGTGGCTAGTGCCGGGGGTGGGGGGCCCTGGGGATACGGTATTCGCTCGGCGGGAGATGCCCGGGTGTATGCGGTTTACGGAGCGGATTCCTGGCAGATTCTGCCTGCGCTGCGAATCGACCTCGGCATTCGTCATCAATGGCTCGATCTGGAATACACGCTGGACAGCGGTCCCGGCTATCCTGACGGAACCACCGATCTGGCCAAATCCCTCAGCGGAAATCACTTTGCATTTACGGGAGCTGCCAATTATGACTTCTCAAAAGAACTCGGTGTTTTTGGAAGGATCTCCGACAGTTACCTGTTTCCGCATTTTGATATGCTGCGTGAAGGGACGTATAGCGTCGATAAAAACGGCAATGTGGAAGCCAACAAATTTACCCAGTATGAAGCGGGCGTGAAATACACCTCTCCGTTATTCAGTCTGTTCGGCACAGGTTTCTTCAACAAGGTGGATGTTTTCGACGGCGATGTGGGATCTGCCAGAGCTTCGGCGTTGCTCAATACCCAGACCTACGGCCTGGAACTGGACGGCGCGTTCACCTATGAGAAGTTTATGCTGCGGGCCGCCGCGACATTGCAAAAAGGAGAGATCAAGAAGGCTGACCTCGATCCGGCGGTCGTCGGAAATTCGATCTGGCGGCAGCCTGACTGGCAATTCAGGCTCGCCCCGAGTTATGACCTCTCCATCGGAAACTTCCCAACTACCGTTTACGGCGCTCTGAGAAGCCTCGGAAAACGCTGGGACGGCAGAGGCAATGTCTTCCAACTGGATGGCTACACCAAAATTGACGCGGGTGTTGTTGTCTCCGCGCCGCGCGGTCTGTCATTTGGGATTCACGGGGATAATCTGACCAATGCCGAGGGATTAACGGAAGGCGATCCGCGTGATCCGACCGCCGCCAACGGACGTCCGATTTTTGGCCGGTCCATAAGATTCTTAGTCGGCTATGATTTTTAGCGGGTTAAAAATGATGCGGGGTGCACCGAAATTTGTATGATAAGAATTTCCGGCACGCCCGGGTGGGGGCGGAATCTCTTTCGCCCTCAAATTTTATTTTGTTAATTGCAGAAGTGGTAGTATTCTTAAAGAAAAGAAGGTCCCGAAGAACCGCTGAAGACTGTTTCTGAATAAAACTTCAAAAAGGTAAAATCATGCTGGATATTTTGATAATCTTCGGTTTCATTGTTTACAGTATTGCCAATGGTTTCCGGAATAAATCCAAAGCGTCGCAAAATCTGCAGGAATATTTTCTGGCAGGCCGCGGCATTTCCGGATGGCGCGCCGGTTTCAGCATGGCCGCCACCCAATTTGCCGCTGACACGCCCTTGCTGGTTACCGGTTTGATTGCCACCGGCGGCATTTTTATGGTGTGGCGCCTGTGGATTTATGGCATCGCATTTTTAATGATGGGATTCATCTTTGCCGCCAACTGGCGCAGAGCTGGCGTGCTGACCGATGCGGAACTCACCGAGGTGCGCTACAGCGGCAAGGGGGTGCTTTTCCTGCGTGTTTTGAAGGCTGTTTATTACGGGACTGTCATTAACTGTGTGGTGATGGCCATGGTGCTGGTGGCGGCGATGCGCATTGCGGAGGTTTTTCTTCCCTGGCACGAATGGCTGCCCGCGGGCATTTATAATTTTTTCCTTGGAATCACCCATGGTCTGGGACTGAGCCTGGGAGAGAGCGTCACGGGTCTGGATCCCGCTCTGATTACAACCAACAATCTCATCAGCATTCTGGTGATCGTCAGTTTTACCGCGCTCTATTCCACCACCGGCGGCCTGCGGAGTGTCATCGCCACCGATGTGATGCAATTTTCGCTTGCCATGATTGGAACGCTGGTCTATGCGGCGATTGTGATTTATCAGGTAGGCGGATTGGGCGGCCTGACTGACCGGCTGGTGGAACTTTACGGCATTGCCCGCACCTCGGATATGCTCTCCTTTGTGCCGACCGGCCCCGAACTGGTACTGCCATTCCTGGTGATCATCGGGCTGCAATGGCTCTTCCAGATGTACAGTGATGGCACCGGCTATCTTGCCCAACGTACCATGTCCTGCACCACAGACCGGGAGGCACGCCTGGCCGCACTGATTTTCACCTGGTTGCAGATTTTGCTGCGCAGCCTTTTCTGGCTGATCATCGGCGTGGGACTGCTGGTGATTTATCCCTTTGACAGCAGCGCCGGCGGCGGTGAACTGTTCGCGGCTTCCCGCGAAATTACTTTCGTGCACGGCGTTAATGATCTGCTTCCGCCCGGCATCCGGGGGCTGATGTTGACGGGGCTTTTAGCTGCGCTCGCTTCCACGGTGGACACGCACCTCAACTGGGGCGCCAGTTACTGGAGCAATGATATCTACCAGCGGCTGATCTGCCATCGCTGGCTGAACAGGAAACCCAAAAACCGTGAACTGGTACTGGTTGCACGCCTTTCAAATCTGTTCATTCTGATCATTGCCCTGACGATTATGGCAAACCTGGGTTCAATTCAGACGGCATGGTTCATCTCCCTGCTGTTTGGGGCTGGCATGGGATCGGTGCTGGTGCTCCGCTGGTTGTGGGAACGGATCAATCTGTTTTCGGAATTGGCTGCCATGGCGACATCATTGATTGTTGCGCCAATACTGCTTGTGGCGACCGATCAGGAGTGGCTGCGGCTGGCAGGCATGGCGGGGGCATCAACTTTTGTGACGATTCTGGTTACCTATCTGACCCCTCCCACGAATGAGGAGATTTTGAAATTGTCGCTTTTTCTGCTGCTGATAGGTATCGGAAAATTTATGATTCCCTCGCCCGGACAATGGGCCTGGCTGCCTGCGCTTTATACCTTTGCCGGCCTGGCCCTGGTGCCGCTGTGGTGGGGGAAGGCCCTGGAGAGCGAAAAAATCGTTGCCGAAGACCTGCAGGAAGAACAGGTGAAAACAACCGTTTCCGGGGGATGAAAGCTGTATTGAAACTGTTCTGAATTAAAATCACAAACTTTGGGCGAAGCACGGATTGAAGCAACAGCTGTCAACAGACGGCTTTCAGCTCTCGGCGGTCAGCCATTGGGTCTGTCACCGTGCAACCGGCTACTATGCTTCTAATGGCAGACAATGCACTTTATATACGTTAAAATTCATCGTCTGCCATTTTTGAGGCCGGGATTTATTTCATTTTTGGAATAATCCAGACTGATTCCTCTCGCAGAGGCCGCGAAGACCGCAAAGAGCAACACGCGAAAAAATTAATGCATGGTGAGCATTCATCGATGGACATAAAGACCGTTGTCTATCAGGGCACCATCATGCCATCGGAGCCTGCCCCGCAATTGTTGGGGGGGAACGGCGGCATCCATATTCCATGGATGAGGATAATGGATTACCGCCTGGCTCCGATGGAAGAGCACCGAGTGCCAATATTTAAATACTCAACACTGCATTACTCCAGCCTTCCGGCATTCCCGATGTTCCTTCGGTATTCACCCCCGGTGCTCTTTAACGCATCAGCGCCATTTTGTGAACGGCGGAGAAGGAGGGCGTTTTCAGCCGGTAGAAATAGATGCCGCTGGCCAGTCCCCGTCCGTCAAATGTAACAGCATGTTCTCCCGCAGCCTGTTTGCGGTTCACCAGCGCGGCGACTGTCCTTCCCAGCAGGTCATATACCGTGAGGGTGACTCTTTGCGCCGTCGGCAGGCGATAGGTAATGGTGGTGCTGGGATTAAAGGGGTTCGGGTAGTTTTGCTGTAATTCAAATGACCTGCTCAATACCGGTTTTATTCCGGGCAATCCGGTAACGGGATCTGCCGGCAGCGCATCACCGCTCAGGTCACCGTGATTTCCGTTCGGGGAATAATCCCGCACATCATCCGAACCGTCATTGCCGACTCCCAGGTCCTCCAGCGCATCGAAGCGCCAGTAGCCGATAAGGCCGCTCTCTGCCGAGTTATAAACGGCCGGGGGAAGTGTGTCTGCGATGGTTGCCCGGATCTGATCAACGGTGCGGGCAATATTCCAAATCCGGACTTCATCCACCCGTCCGGCATACTGGGCGTCCGAAGACTGGCGGTTTCCGATCTCAAGCCGGTCCTGTGCCGGGTCGCCATAAAAATCTGTGATGGCGCCTGAGGCGGGTGAGGCCTGGAACAGATTCCCGTTGATGTAGGTCTTAACGGACGGCTGGGCATCATTCATATCATACACCAGCGCCACATGCACCCATTCATCCTCCCTGGCCCGGTAATGGGTGTTAATGGACTTCCAGCGCGGTGAATCAACCGCCAGCGCCCAGCGGATGGTGCCGTCCGGGAAGCGCAGCAGTTCATATTCGCCCTCTTTATTGATGAAGGCGGCTGTTTCGTTGATATCCCGGCCGTGGGGTTCGGGCTGGATCCAGGCCTCCAGCGTGACAGCGTCGCTTACCGCGAGGCTGGCGGAGGCGCCCATATCAGCATACCCCGGCGAGCCGCTGCTGCTCAAATTAAACTCCAGCGCTTTGCCGGGCAGAACGGTGCCGCGCGTGCCGCTGAAAAAATCCCGGTGATAGACCAGCGACACGGAGTCCGGCTTCAGGCCGATATATCCCTGGGAATCGAGGCTGTAATCGGGCGGCTGGGTGGCCATTACGGTTTCCACCTGACGGGACTCATCCACGTAGGTCTGGTCGACGGTGCCCCATTCTCCCTGGCTGAATTCGGTGTAGGGGTCCAGCGACAGGGGCGTGCCGGTCAGGTCCAGATTCGCATAGGCGGTGTCAAGGTGTGCGCCCCACAGGCGAATGCTGCCGAAAAAGAGCGCTTCATCGGGGAATAAGGAAGGCCGCTCGCTGCCCAGATATTCCCGCCGGGTAAAAGTGGTATCCTGCGGTGCAAGTTTGAAATTGTCCGGATTAATACGGACTTTTGAAAAATAGACCCGTCTGTAGTATGTATCCTGAATCCAGTCAAGAAAATTGGCGGAGTCGCTGCTGGCCGGCAGGCTGAGATATTCCCGCGGAATATCCAGCTTGTTCCCGGTTTTGGGATCGAAAAACAGACAGTAAAGTTTTATGGGCTTATTGGGATCGCCCCGGGAGAAAAGCAGATACTCGTCGCCCGGCTGGGGAAGAAATGAACTGGAGGCTTCCACATCGGCGGCACTGGTGTAGAGGGCGGGAAGAATGATATCCGTCTCGCTCACATCCCCGCGGGCATTTTCCACGAACACTTTTCCGGATGGATTGGCCGGTTCGGAAAAAGGAGTTCCGTTTATATAAAATGACTGGTCATTCTGCTGAAGTTCGATCTCCTGCATCTGCCCGTCAATGGTAACCTGCGCCTTTACCGATAAGATGGGGAAATTATTGGGGAAAGCGCTGACATATACTTTTTTGAAATCCGGTCCGAAGGTGGCAAGGTCGATCTTGGGAGCGGAATTGGCGCCCGGGCTCATCAGCGAAATGGTGGTGTTGCGAAACATCTTAAGATTCAGAATATTTTCGGGACGCCCGGCAGTATTCCAGGCCTGCAGTACAGAATCGGATGGACTGGCCACATACCAGTCATCCGGATAGGGCCGCCCCTCGATATATGTCTTTCCCTGAGACCGGCCCAGGCTGAACACCCTGGCGAGCACATCGCGGAACGTGTATCCGAGATTATAAAAATCCGTTCCCACATATACCTGGTAATTGTAGATCTTGTTATCCCCCAGATTGGCTTTCAGCGTGACAACCACCGGATCTATTTCGCCTTCGAAACTCGACCACGCCTCGCGGGAGTCATAACTTTGCGTGGCGGGATTCCATCTGGCCACATCGGCACTGACCTGGGTAACAACCAGCTCCAGCGGTGCGCCCATCTGGATCGCTTTCAGTTCTTCCAGGCTGAGGATGATGTAATTATTCTGGTTGTCCCTTTCAATAACGATAGTGCCGGTTTCCGGGTAACGGCTTTTCGGCAGTCCTTTTGGCGCCAGACGGTCTGCAAGCTCCTGCGGCGTGATGGTGGCAATGGTCCTGTTTCCCAGAACCAGGCTAAAGGTCGGTTTCACGTCCAAAGCGGTGGCGCTGCCCAGATTTTTGATGAATATGCGCAGCTTCAAACGGGCAGCCTCGCTGGGATTGGTGGAGCGGGTGTTACTCCAGTTGGTCCCGAAGCTACTGGTGGTGGAAGCGGTCCGTGCCCAGGTATGGGAATAGGATGCTGTTACCGAGGCGCTTGCCAGTTTGAAGGGATTGAGTTCTGCACCTACTTCCACGCTGCCGCCAACTTCATCGGTGTTGGTGGTCTCATTGGTAAACTCCGTGCTCTTTTCACCGCCGCTGCTGGTGGTAATATCGCTGATGGGAATTACATCGTAGTCGGTCATGCCGATGCTGATCACCGGGCGGGCGGCAACCAGCGGGTCATTCTCCGGGGAAGGGACACCGGCCGGCATGAATAAGTGAAGCCGTTGATTTCCAGAATATTGTCGATCCCGTCTTCATCGTCATCCGCATTGACGTCCAGCCGCAGGGTGCGCCCGTCCTCGGCGGTGAGGTATATGGCGTTTTCCTGCGGCGAGTTCACTATCCTGATTTGTCCGGCGAGCACCGGGAAATCTATTGCCAGAACAAATAATAACATCATATATATGAAACCGTAAAAACGGTGCATAGTATCTCCTGAATTATTCATCTCTTCTACCCCCTGTTAATTGATTGAACATCATTGTTGCCCTGCCGCGCAGGTATTCAAATTTTTGCAGGAATTAGTTTTTCCTCCTTTTTTTGATTGAACCGGTTCTAAGCTCTCTGATTTTTATTTCGGATTTCATAACCGTCCCCTCAGTGAAACCGCGACAGCATTAAAAAACACATCCTGCAGGGGCCAATCGTCAGCAAAATAAACAAAAGCCCTGTATCACAAATCATAGATTATCAGGCCCATATGATGAGCAGGTCTTCGCTACTCTCAATAATCCATCCGGCTTTCGGCATGGAACCGACAGAAATTCAAATTGTCGATTCTGCAGTAAAAAACGGTGTTTGCCGGAATATTTTTTATCGAAACATTTATTTAAATGATTATTTCCATATCTGCAAATAGATTATTCGCCGTTTGCCCGCGCCGGGAAAATACCCGTCGGTATCGTTTCGATACATAAATCATCAATTCAAATCTGTGTGTCCGACTCGGGACAATTATCTATCGCTAGTTTATTGGGATGCCGCTGCTGCCGGTTCTGTGTCCGGTATAATTTCCAGGCTGTCCTGCTGTGCGAGGGATTGACTGTAGTGAACCGCCCCATTTCCATCCACAATGAAATAGGGCAGGGTGAATTCAGGATTTTCTTTCAGATGGTTATAGCCGAGTATGAACAGCCAGGTGGCCATGGCATCCGCTTCCTCTGCGGTGGGTGCCAGTACGGACACGCTCCGGCATTGGGTCGAAGGAAATCCGCTGCGGGGATCGATGATATGGTGGTAGCGCTTCCCGCCGATGATGGCGAACCGCTCGTAATCGCCGCTGGTGGCCACCGCGTAATCGCTCAGTTGGAATTTTGCGATGATGCGGTCCAGGTGACGGGGATGTTTGATCCCTACCCGCCATTTTTCCAGGCCGTCTTTCTTTCCGGAAGTATAAATATCTCCTCCGGCATTGAGAAAAAACTGCGAGATGTTGTTTTGTTTGAGGACGTGTACGCCGCGGTCAATGGCATATCCCTTGGCGATTCCGCCCAGGTCGATTTTCATGCCTTTCTTCTGCAGATAAACGGTGCTATCGCGCTCGTTCAGCACCATCAGTCTGTAATTCACCAGCGGCAGCAGCCGGGCCAGTTCGGAATCCGAGGGAACGGTGATGTCCTGCTCGCCGTTCTCGCTGAAACCCCAGCGGCTGGTGACGACGCCGATGGTGATGTCAAACAGCCCGTTGAATTTTTGGGAATAGTTCCGGGCGCGTTTTATGATCCCGAAGGTTTCACCGCTCACTTTGACGGGCCGGATGCCGGCTTCCCGGTTTATCCGGCTTATTTCGCTCGTGGATATCTGATAGCTGAGCAGATTCTCCACCCGGGACATTTCCTGGTAGGCCAGCAGGAGGGCCTTGCGGCAGGCGGATATATCCGGCCCCTGCACATCCGTTTCCACGATGGTGCCCATCAGGTATTTGCTGACCTTCACATTGTAAAATGTGCCGGTTTGGCAAAAATTTGGCCGGGCAAATGCCAGCAGCCATAAAAAAGCGATGTATGATATCCGGATTTTCATCATCAGAATGTTATTCCGTCCAAACCGTCATTATTCTCTCCCTCAATCACCACCCGCAGGCGGCTGGGAATGCAGACCAGGCTCTGTCCGGCATGACTGATGGCGCCAAGTTCCATGCAGGTTTTGTGTCTGCAGGAAGCGGAGACAATTTTAACGGCGCCGTCTTTTACCGCCACATCAATGTGTCCTTTTTCTCCTTCGGCACGGAATGCGCCGGTATTGTCTTTTAAAGAAAGTTGATGAAGCATTACATTTCCGCTGAAGATATTGACATACCTGGCTACCCCGCTTCCGCTTCCCGAGAAAAATCGCACCAGCGTGGGATTCTCAAGGGATTTGGGAAGGGAGAGCGCTTTGGCTGCTTCCTTCAGTTTGTTCGAAAAGGGATCATCCAGTCTGTAAAAATCGACAAGCTGCTCCAGTCTCACAAACGCGATATCTCCCACGTGATTTCCGGAAAGCGAATATTGGGTGAAATCGATGCGCTGGTTTTTCAGCGAAGATGCTTTAATCATGCGGTCAATTTTCCGGATGGCCAGTTCCGGATTGTCGGTGACCACATCTATTGAAAAAGCGGCGGCGCCGGCACTGTTTGCGAATACCCGTTTATGCAATGCTCCCGATCCGGCGATCATACTCCCCGACAGCAGGAGTGTGCTTCTTTTCAAAAATTCTCTGCGGTTCATTTTGCAGCCCTTTGCTGTTTAAGTAACAAATGACATTTTCTTTTCAATTCCATATTTAAATACATTCCAAAGGTGTCCGTTTTTTTCCCGTATTCCCCTGCAGGGGCAGGAAAATCGATGCTTTATCAGAATTTGTATCTTATTCCCACATTAAAATAAATGGCCGACAGATTCCGGCGGCCGGTAAACCAGTCCGGAGAATTGGTATGCCGCCGGTACCAGTTCAGGCTGAAGTTATACTGAATATTCTCATTATCCAGATATGGCAGAAACGTCTGCCCGTCGCCCCCATCCACGGTCAGTTTCAATTCCAGTTCCGTTGAGTAGGTTTTATCCAGCTTGCTGTCCGCCGTCATATATTGCTCGGGAACGATATATTTCTCCTTGAAGAAGAAGGCGGCGTTCTGCAGATAGCCGCGAAGACCTACTCCCAGTGTGGTGAAGCGGGACAGGTGCCGCTGGTAAAGGCCGGAAAGGGTGTGCGAGCGGATATCCCAGGAATCCCAGTAATAGCGGTAGCCCATGGTGATCGATGATAGCGGACTCAGGCGGTAAACAAAGTGATCCGCCACTGCCCGGCGCTGCCGGCTGTAGGGATGAATCGGATCGTATTTTATCACCGAATCGCCGCTGGCAATATTGATGGTCCGGTAAACATCCGCCAACTGCCCGTCCGTATTGGTATAGGAAAAGATGAATTGAGTGAGCAGGCGGGTGCTCAGTATCTGGCTGAAGGTGGCATTGGCCGTTTCCACATTTACTGGTCGCGTCCAGTTTTTGGTCACCGGGAAAACCTTGTCCCAACTGCGCACAAAACCGAATTCCAGCGTGGTGTTCTTTTCGGCAAAATTTTGCGAGATGGTCCCGGCGATGGTTTGGGAGGAATAATCATGTTCGCGGCTGGACAGCCCGTTAAGGGAAAAAGTGCCGCGGGGGATCAGTTGTGTCACTCCCAGGCCGAATTCGTTGCGGATGTCATCGGCTATTTTTATGGGCTGCCCGGCACCTCCGGCTGTGCCCCCTCCCGAACTGCGCCCGGAAGCCATGGTGACCACATCCACCTTCTGGCTGATTTTGTCATCCCCTTCGCCCTCAAACTCACCGCCGGGAGCCGTGCCAGGACTGTTCGTGCCGGAACCATTTCCCGCCCGGATGGACGCCGCCGAGATGAGATCCACCAGATAGCGTCCTGTGATGGATGTTGATTCGGACATATGGCGGGTGAGCGAGAAATTGGGATAAATGACGGTGACCTGGAAATTGTCAAAATATCCGCTGAAATTTGCCAGGATCTCCTCATCCGGCAATTGCTGTGCGCGGAGGGAAAAAATCAGGCAAAGCAAGCCCAGCGCAGCCGCAGCTTTTATATTAACCACAGCCGCATCCTCCGCTCTGTTCGCCGGTGCCGCCCACCGAACCTTCGCGGTAGTCAAGATAATGCTGGCGGATTCCGGCATCGATGGGATTTTCATCGATGATCATAATCGGGTCGGATAAACCTTCCCGCTGCCAGGGATGAACCGTCGCACAGCCGGAAAATAATAATAGCAGCACCGCTATCAGAAAAATCAACTTCTTGAGCATGACTTAAAATCTCCTTTAAGAACAGTCAAAAGCCGGGTCGATGTTTTTTACAGCAGGTATTACTTCTTTAGCAATGCATCGATTTCAGAGACATAATCCGCCTTATAGGAGTCCTTAAATCCGGTATGCCAGTAACGAATGACACCGTTTTTATCAAGCAGGATGGTGCTGGGCATTCCTTTTATTTGATAGAGCGGAGGAATCTGTTGTTTGGGATCTTTGACCACCGTGAAAAGAATTTTTTTGGGCAGTTCATCCATAAATTTCTGCGCATTGTCAAGTTTGTCATCAATGTTCACGGCAACGATTTCAAAAGGGGATTTTTGATAGCGCTGATAAAGTTCGATCAGGAAGGGCATTTCCTGACGGCAGGGACCGCACCAGCTCGCCCAGAAATCAATCAGCACGACCTTGCCCTTCAGGTCTGCCAGTGCGATTCAGGTTATTGAGAACTTTTACATCATCTTTTCAAATTGGTTCCGCCGGCGGCTCCCGGCAGGCCGGTACGAAATCAGGTAACCGCATCCGGACGGAAATTTTATTTCCCTGTTTTTTGGGAAATTTAAGTTTATTCTTACTCATTGACAATTGCAGAGAATTAGCCTAAGTTGATTTGTCTTTTAAGTAATTCCAGCCTGTTCAGGTTTTGCTTCTCACCATTCTGGAATAACCCAAAGGTCGATCAATTTATAGTCTGTATATTTTGTGTCAAGGAGTAATGAAAATGATTAACCGGGTGGATGGAGTTTTGTCGGATTTCTTGCCGGCAAAAAGCATGGTTGTCTGATGCAATGAAGATCGGAATTTCTTCGTCCATTTGCAGTTCCATTCACGGGAAGGGCGGTTACAGTTGCCTGAAAAAAGAATTGGAAATTGAATGCCTGATCGGTGAAGGTCAAAACAACTCCCGGGCACAGGCAGGGTGGTGATTGAATAATGCGAATTCACCGCAGTTTGAAAAGGCGCAGCATACAATATCGGAATGCCAACCTCATTTTCAAAAAAGGGCCCAAAAAGTTGAGTCAACCATAAACAATTTAACACAGGCGGCACTCACTAATGTCGCTCTTCATGAATTAAAACCGTAACGAAAGGACAGCATCATGAAAATTTATGTCGGCAATCTATCCAAGCAGGTGAATGAGGAAGATTTACGGAAGGCCTTTGAGGCATTCGGAGAGGTAGATTCACTTAATATTATTAAGGATAAGTTCAGCGGCGTATCAAAAGGGTTTGCTTTTGTGGAAATAGAAGCTAAATTGAAAGCACAGGAGGCAATTCAGAATTTAAATGGCACCGAATTAAAAGGGACCCACATTGTTGTGAACGAAGCCCGTCCCAAATCCGATAAGCCAAGAGGCGGGGGAAAGCGTTGGTAGGTGCCTTCATGGAAAGCTAAAAATCATAAGCTCCGATCAGTTAAAATCAGGGGCCCAATGCATTCTGTATAATTGCAAAAAAACAAGCGGTATAGTTGCAAATTTTCTGGTAACACTTATAAAAACGATTAGAATAAGGTTACGGTCGCAATTATCCTTTGGTTATTTATCTGCAATTCAGTGGGCTGAAAAGCGCAAAGTAAAAAAGATGAAGGAATTTTTTAGGCAATTTAAAAGGAGCTAATCTTTCCTAAAGGGCGGAGAAGCAATGAAAGAATTTGTGGAGTTCGTGGTAAAGCAACTGGTTGACAAGCCAGAAGCGGTTCAGGTGGCAGAAGTGAAAGGTACAACGGTGAACATTTATGAATTACATGTGGCAAAAGAGGATATGGGAAAAGTAATTGGTAAAAGAGGACAAACTGCATTTGCAATTCGTACTCTTTTAAACGCAGTTTCTGCTGCAAAAAGGGGAAACCGCAGTATTCTGGAAATTCTGGACGAATCATAAACGATTTCAGCTGGATAATAAACAGGTATGCGGGGCCGTGTCTGCCCCTGATTTGGAGACTTCTTCAGGTTTTGAGATCACAGTAAATTTGGGTCGCTGGCCTGTGATAACTGCCGGATCGATGTCTGGCAGGCAGATGGCAATGAAAACGGCCAGACAGATAATGGCAAGGGACGGGCCTGAACGGGCATGCAAAAGATTATTATCGCGAAAAACCAGGTGGCTTCCCGGCGAACCAAAGCGTTAAAAAAAGTGGCACAATGTTGCAGGGTATTGTGCTTTTGCAACAAAATATCTAAAACCATTTAAGGAGATTAGGAAAGAATGTCCATTACTTCTGTAAGCCGTTCAAGTCAATCTATAGATCGATATCTTCAAGAGATTGGGGAGGTTCCGCTAATATCCCCGCAGGAAGAGATTGAATTGGCGCGCCGGATCAAACTGGGTGATCAGGAAGCATTGGAAAAATTAACCCGGGCGAATCTGCGATTTGTGGTGAGCATTGCGAAATTGTATCAAAACAAAGGTTTTTCTTTAGGGGATTTGATTAATGAAGGAAATTTAGGCCTGATTAAAGCAGCCACACGTTTCGATGAAACCCGGGGATTTAAATTCATTTCTTATGCGGTTTGGTGGATTCGTCAGGGTATTATACAGGCTCTGGCCGATCAGGCCCGGCTTGTCCGCCTTCCGCTCAACCGGGTAAATGCGCTTACTAAGATCGGCAAGGCCTATTCCAAACTTGAACAGAAATTTGAACGGGAGCCAAGCCCGGACGAAATTGCAGAACAACTGGATATGAAAGAACTTGAAGTTACCAATGACCTGAAAGTTTCCGCGCGGCATTTATCTGTGGATACACCATTCAATAACAACGAAAAAAGCCGTTTGCTGGACGTTATTGAAAATCCTCATCAACCGCAACCGGATTCCGATTTGATGAACGAATCCCTAAAGATTGAAATAGAATGTACTCTGGCAACTTTGACAAAACGTGAAGCTGATATCGTGCGGCTGTATTTCGGACTTGGCAATGAACATCCCATGACGTTGGAGGAAATTGGTGAGCGTTTTAACCTGACCCGGGAACGGATACGGCAAATCAAAGAGAAAGCACTGCAGCGATTACGTCACACCTCACGCAGCAGAGCTTTGCGCGTGTTCCTGGAATGATAGAGTGCGTGGAGCCGCCTGGTTCTACCCGTTTTGGCTCCAAAAAGCAAATATCCATCTTCGATTATCTGCAGAAATTATACGAGGCAATTTATGCTTTTTGAGAAAATCATTTTCGCGGAATCGATGGAAAGAAAAAGAGCGCTGCCTCCCACCTATTTCATGATTTCCCTGGTTGCTGTTTTTATTCTCTATTTCGTTTTGCCTGTTATCCATATCATCCCTTTTCCCTGGAATCTGTGGGGAATTCCTCCACTATTGATTGGAATTTACTTCAACCTTTCAGCCGACCGGGCGTTTAAAGAAGCCGGCACCACCGTCAAACCCTTTGAAGAATCCGGCTCATTGATCACCGCAGGTGTGTTTCGAATCAGCCGTCACCCCATGTATGCCGGCATGGTGCTGATCCTGCTGGGGATCGCTATCCTGCTGGGGGCCCTCACACCGTTTATTGTCCCGCTTGTATTTGCCATCCTGATGGAAACGGTTTTTATCAGAATTGAGGAACAGATGATGGAAGATAAATTCGGGCAGGCTTATCTTGATTATGAAAATCGTGTCCGCAAATGGCTGTAAATGATATTTGCTGACAGACCGCTTTGCCTGCATCAATTTCTGTTTTTTCTTCTGCCGGTCGTTACAAAGAAAAATTCCATGTATCCTTTTCGGGTATTTTCAGTATGCTATTTCTTGTCCGGTTTACGTGCGGACTCGCATAAAAAATAACCAACAGGGGACCTGCAGCATGAATAACATTGACAGTTTCCGCAGCCGTTTTTTTGAATTATCAGCTTTCGTAATATTATTTATCTTGTTGACACATCCCGGTTTCCCGCAGAAATTGACCGGAGAACCGGTTACCGGGAACCGCCATTCCATCCATTCCTCCGCGCTGGGAGAAGAACGCTCTTTTTCAATTTCATTGCCGTCTTCTTATGGGGAAACATCCCAAAGCTATCCGCTGCTGCTCATACTCGACGGAAATGATTTTTTCCCCTTTATGGCGGCCACGGTCCGGTATTACGGGAATGTGGGCATTATACCCGAAATGATCGTAGCGGGAGTTGATTCACGGGACCGCTGGCACGATTTTACGCCTACCCGCGCCGATATTCCGGATGGCACGCCTTTGCCGACCAGCGGCGGAGCCGAATCGTTTTCCAGATTCATCCGCGAGGAGTTAATGCCTGATGTGGAATCCAATTACCGGGCGGCGCCTTTTCGCGTCCTGTACGGCCATTCTGTGGGAGGATTGTTTGTCATCAATAGTCTGCTTTCGCAGCCCGATGATTTTTCAGGCTATATTGCGACCAGTCCCAGCATGTGGTGGGACAATGAATTAATGACAAAAGAAATTCTGCAAAAAAGGGAAAATAATCCTGCCGCGGAGAAGTATCTGTTTATCACGATGGGAAATGAAGGAGGGACCATGCTGGACCCGGTTCTGAACTTCACGGCCGCCCTCAAGAAAGCGCAGCCGGCAAATGTCAATTGGGAGTTCAGGCAATTTGAAAAGGCGGACCATCTCACCATGCCGTTCAAGGCGTTTCCCTATGCCCTGGAATTTATTTTCTCCGACTGGCAATTGCCGGCGGAGACGCTGCAGAAAGGTCTTCACGCGGTAGCAGCTCATTATAAAAATCTATCGGAAAAATACGGATATCATGTTCAGGTGCCGGAAGCCGTGCTAAATGGTATCGGATACCGGGAAATGAATAAGGGCAATATGGAAGCGGCACTCGAGGCTTTCCGCATGAACGCGGAGAATTACCCGGAATCCGCGAATGTTTATGACAGCATCGGCGAATTTTACCTGAAAAACGGGAACAGGGAAAAGGCCATCGACAACTACCGCAGGTCACTGGAATTGAATCCGCAAAATGCCAATGCCCTAAAAGTATTAAAGCAGCTTGAAAGCGGCGCGAGGTAAATTTGTTTATTGCGTTTGCCGGAAATCTTTTAAAAAATACGCAGCCGCAAT
>JARRQT010000193.1:0-17700 GCA_037381445.1 Calditrichia bacterium | reverse complement strand
TTGGGCGGGGTGACCAATCTGAATATTGATGCGCAGATCATTGATTTTACCAAATCGGTCTTTATCCCGACCGTGGGTGAAAAAGTTAAAAATGCCGGATTCACCTTTCACCGCTATGTAGTGGGCGATCCGTTCGAAGGTTCCCGAATGCGTTACAGCACCGTAGAAATAAATGACGGGCGGCAGAGCCTGGGGATTTATAATACCTTCTCATTTATTATCGAGGGAAAACGTTACGCAGATCTGACCACCAAAATAAGGCGGCGCGCAGAGGGACAACTGACCGCCATGCTTTCTCTCCTGCAGACTGTGGCGGAAAATAAAGAGCAGATTATGAAAATTGTCTCGGAAAGCCGGAATCAATTGCTGCAGGAATCGCACACTTCGCCTGTCTGGTCGGATATCCAGATGGAATATTTCCTTGATTCCACAAATGCAGTCCTGAATTTTCCGATTTTCAACCTCCATACCTGGCATCACGAAATAAAAGAATTGGGGAATTTCCATTCGCTGGTCAGGGTCAAGAAAAGCATAGAACAGCCGGAAGGTTATGTTATTCCCGCAGATCAGGGAGAGCTGATAAAGCTGCTGGAACGCCACCGGATAAAGATGCTTCCTTTGCAGAGGGACAGTCTGATTCGGGTTGAATATTACCTGTTGAAACATGTGACCACCCGGATGGAAGAGGAGATGGAGCTGCCGTATGTGGATGTCCGGGTCAAAAGCGAACTGCATAAATTTGGTAAGGGAAGCGTTATCGTCTATTTGAATCAGCCGGCGCGGCTTGTTTTGCCGCTTATTCTGGAACCGGAATCGAGTTTCAGCATTGTTGCGGAAAGCAGCGGCCGCAAATACCAATTTGATTATCTGAAGGAGAGAAGCGTCTATCCCATTTTCAGACTGGTAAAGTGAAAGATGAAGAGCGAAATATGCGCAGGGTCCGCTGTTTCAGGGCGAAATTGTCTTCCTCCCGCGGACTGCGAAAAGCGAATCTGTGTTAATTTCATGAGTTCCGGAGTTTGTGGATTCGCCCCGGATCTCTCTTTATATTCAACAAAATCCGATTTATTAAATGGAAATCTGATAGGCAAAGTCCAGAATGATAACAAATCACCACGTTGTAATATCCAGAAAGTTACCGCGGCGGCTGTGCCTTATGTGTCCCCAGCACTTTGCATTTTTCGCCCAGAATGTCCTGGACATAGATCATCTGAATCAGGACGATAACCGCTACTGCCAGAGGCGTCGCGAGCAGGATGCCAATAGCGCCCGCTAGTACTCCCATAATAATCTGCATGGTGAGCAGTAGGGCCGGGGGTAGTGAGACCGCCCGCTTCTGGATAAGCGGCGTGATGAGATAGCCTTCGAACAGGT
This sequence comes from Calditrichia bacterium, assembly GCA_037381445.1. Taxonomy (GTDB): domain Bacteria; phylum Calditrichota; class Calditrichia; order RBG-13-44-9; family RBG-13-44-9; genus JARRQT01. The sequence continues at coordinate 16,326 of JARRQT010000193.1, read as the reverse complement.
GGACGCCCAGATACACTAATGCGACATAAAAAAGTTTCTGCGGGCTTTCTGCCAGAGCTACCAGTCCTGCTGGCACGGCGGACAGCCAGGCGCCGATATATGGTACAAATGAGAAAAGCGCCGCGATAAAACCCAGCACCAGCACCAGCGGAATACCCGCGATGGTGAGGCCAATGATGGTCAGGATACCCACTAATCCCATTGAAATAAAACGACCGATCAGCCACCAATGCAGCGCCTGACCCTCAGATTTGAAAATCTCACGGGCGCGTTCCCTCTTGTCCTGGGGGAAAATCCGGATGATGTTGCTTACATACAATCCCGGCGAGGCGGCGGCATAGATTCCCACAAACAAAATAATCAGGATGCCGGTAGCGATGTCCAGAACAGTAGTAAAAGCGCCGGTGAGGCCGCCCAGAATGGAGGTCCCCATAGGCAGAATTTTTCCCGGAGTGGATATTTCTGAAATTAATTTTTTGCCCCAGGAATATTTTTCCAGGTAGGAGCGAAAACTGTCAAAGGCAGCCGGGATGCGCTGCCCTAAAAGACTGAATTGCTCAATGATTCGCGGGCCTGTGATCCAGAATACAATGAAGAAAAAAGCGGTAATCAGGACCACCACAATCAACAGGGCGAAACCATGGGGAATGCCGGATTTTTTCTTTAAATAGGTGGACAATCCATCCAGCAAAACAGCCAGAAGAATGCCGGAAAAAATCAATAAAATGACGTGAAACAGGTGCCAGAGGAGGTAAAACGCTATCGCCAGAATGAAAAGCATTCCGGATATAAATAATACTTTTCTGGAAAAATCAGGAAAATCCCGGGTAATGTTGTTCATGCGCTAAGACTGCTTTCCTTTTTTATTCCGAATTCCCCAACAGGGGCGTATTAGCATGTTTCCGCTGATCTGCCAAACGCAAACAATCATAATGTAAGAAAAATCAGATACTCTTTCATGAAAATCCTGAGTCGACGATTGTAAGTTAATATGTCATACTATATTATTCAATCCGTTTTATCTGCAAAGCGGCTACATGTCAATCCATTCAAATAAAATAGAAAGCCTCTTAACTGGTATTTAAAACTGTTTATTTACACGCATTTGAGCGATTTGAGTTTCATTGGACAGGATTTCCGTAACAGAAGGCTTGGCCGGAATGACTCTCTTCCTTCTTTTATTGATCAAAATTCCCTTCGTCGGCGGGCGGAAATTATCACTCTTTGTCCCGGCACTTCAGCATTTTGATAACACCTTCGCGAAAGATGTCCACGGCTGTGAGCAGGCTCAGCACCAGGCAATTATCGCCCGGGAAATCATAAAAATATCCGGGATGAATCAGCACGTTTTCTTTCTCCAATAAATTTATAGTCATTTCTTCATCGGAAATGTGCTCGGGGATTTGCAGGACGGCGTACCAGCCGCCCTCCCGCCGTAATACATGCCAGCCGGGGGCCTTTGGTGTCTCTTCATTCAGAAAGAATAAATTTGTTTGAATTCTGGAAAGGATTTGTTCCTGAATGGTGTCCTTTTGCGTGAATAGCCTTTCCGCGGCATGCTGAACCGGCGTTGAAACCGAGAGATAAGTGTCGGCGATAATCTCCAGACGGGCACGGGCTTCGGAACGGAGTTCCTCGGGGCCGTTGAGATGAATCCATCCCAGCTTCAACTGCGGCAAGCCCAGCAGTTTCGAGAATCCATTCAACACAAAAGTCAGGGCCCGGGGATTATTCAGACCTTCCGAAATATTTTTCAAATGGGTTGCGGTACGGTAATCCCAAAACACTTCATCGATAATCAATGCCAGCTTATGATCCATGCACAATTGATTTATGAATTCAAATTCATATTCCTTGAGATAAACCCCGGTTGGATTGTTGGGATTCACTACCACAATCGCCACCGTTTTGGTGCTGATGGTGGCGCTCAGTATTTCGAGATCAATTTGCCAGCCGTTTTCCGAATCATATGAAGACGGATAAGAATGGAATTTTACGGATTCGAGTTGAGAGAGGAATTCGAATAACGGGTAACCGGGCGCAGGGATCAAGATTTCGTCTCCGGGATTGGCCAGCAGCTTGAATAGGAAGGCATAAGCTTCGCTGGTACTGGCGGTCAGAAATAGCGAGTCCGGATCGACAGGTACGCCGCGATCCTGATAATACCCGGCAATGGCGCGGCGCGTTTCCGGCAGTCCCTGCGGGGATGGTTCGTAAATCAGGGAGCGGGGAGCGTTCAGGGCGCCCAAAATGACATCCGGATCATATTGGAAACCTGCCCTGGTTGGGTTGGACTCGGTCAGATCGAAAATCTGCTCTCCGGCGTTGCGCTTCTTTTCCAGCAGACTAATCAGCGGATTGGGGCTCATCGGCCAGCGGGATCGTTCGGAAAACATTGCTCTCCCGGTTTTTGTGAAAAAATTAAATCGGATATTCCCATTTCAGCAGCCTGTCCGGCCGCCATCAAACCTGCGGGACCGCCTCCGATGACAATGACATCATAATTTTCCATAGGGGGCAAATCTAATGAATACGGATAGTATTCGCAAGCGAATGCCATAAAAACCTTCAGCATCGAAAGGGGTTGCTTCTCATCGCGCTTCTGGGGAGGGAACACTGGAAAAGGCAGCTGCTTTGCAAAAACAGCTGCCTTTTTGGCAGGTTTAGCAGAAAACTGCGTGCCGGATCAATCCGCCTGCAGGCAAACGTGGGCGAAGACCTTCGCGTCATTCACCATATTGTCGATGAGGCAATATTCATTGGGCTGATGGCATACGTCATCAATTGTGGACCAGACCGCCGCGGGCAAGCCGGCCCGTCTGAATACCGCTGCTACCGTGCCGCCGCCGATCCCCATCGGTTTTGCGTCGACTTCATAAACCTTTTTGATGGCCTTTTTCAGTTTTTGCACTACCGGCGCGCTGGCCTCCGTGGCGGGCGCGGCGTCTTCCCGCTGCGTGGTGTCAAAAGATATCTTCACGCCAAATTCCTTTTCAATCCCGTCACAAATCTGCCGTATTTCCCTGAACAGATCATCCACCTTGTACTGCGGGAGCAGGCGGCAGTCCAAATAGAAAATATCCTCGCCGGGAATGGTATTCACATTGGGGACATTGGCTTCTTTTTTGGTTGGTTCGAAGGTGCTGTGGGAGGGTGAAAAAAGTTTGTTTTCGCCATGGAAGATTTCATATAAACGGCTCAGTCTTACCACCAGGTTCGAAGCTGCCCGGAAGGCATTGATCCCCGCGTCAGGTGTGCTGGCATGACATTGTTTCCCTTTGGTGATGAATCTGATCCAGACAATGCCGGCCTCGGCCACTTCTATCATGCTGGAATCCGGTTCACCGGCATCGGGGACGATGATAATATCTTCTTTTTTGAAAAGGGAGGAATGGTGTTTCAGCAAATAACCCAGTCCGTACTCGGAGCCGGTTTCTTCATCCGCCACCAGAATCAGCGCCAAATCGAATTCCGGCTTAATTTTGAGTTCCGCAAATGCGCGGGCGGTGAAGACAGCACTTGTCAGGCTTTGCTGGTTATCCTCGGAGCCCCGTCCATAAAGTCTGCCGTCCTTTTCAATGATCTGCCAGGGGTCGGTTTCCCACAACTTCAGATCGCCTTCAGGAACCACATCGGTGTGTGCCATAATCCAAATGGTCCGTTTGCTCGACTTGCCGGGGATCCGGACGATCAATAGCTTTATCCCATTCGCCATCACCACCGCTGGTGGGACCGAGGGCCCGGAGTTTGGTAATTGATTTCTGAAACTCGATCATTTCAGGTTTGAATGCGTCTATTCTTTCGCTCAACTTTGCAAATAATGTTTCATCCAGCATTATTAACTCCTTTCTCTGTTTAAGCTGCAAATTCAAAGGTTAACAAATTTAAAAGAAATTGAACCGATTGTTTAATGAAAAAATGAAATTATAGTTCTCGTGACAGCTTGCTGACGGCGGGAGCAATTCTCCGGGAGGGCAGGGCAGACAAAATTAGGCGCGTTTCATAACGGAATATCCATTCTTTTCAGCTTCTCGATCAGCCGCTCAACATGACCGCCTTTCCAATAAATCCGATGGCAGTGAGGGCACTGCCAGAATTTATCGAATGACCGCCATACTTTTTCCGGCACCCGATCCTTCACCTGTGATTTGGTGGCCGGTTCAATGGGGACATTACAGACGCTGCAGATAGATAGCAGATCGATACGGCCGAAAATTCCAAAGGCACTTTCCAGTTCATGAAGCTGCTCTTTAATCGTCCCGGATTCAACGGCATGGCTTTTTCCCCCGGCGAAATCCGCCAGGTGATTATAGCTGGAAGTAAGGAAGATTGCCTCAGGGTGGAGGTCTCTAATCTTTTCCGCCTCGGGGACAGACATGACGATTTCCGACGGGAAGCCCAGGAAACGCAGCCAGCGTGCCAGTCCCCGCAGCATGTTGTCTACAATAAAAGATGGCCTTGTATGATTATTTTCACCGGTCACAGCAATCTAATTCCGTTTTATTGAAATTGCCAGTATCTGATGGTTTATGAACATATATGACCTTTGATTCACCTGTAAACAGCAGCCCCCGCTTTGCGGGCGGGGACCGGTATTCATTGAAATGTTACAACCCGATGGTGCTGACATTATTTTTTATTTGAGAAGTCCGGACTTTTTGGCCCATTCCTCAAACTCCTTTTTGGTGCCGCGGCTCAGGTTTTTCGGGGTCTCGATTTCAATGCGAACATAAAAATCGCCCCTTCCCTTTGCATTCTGGATTCCCAGCCCCTTCAGCCTGAACAGCTTGCCGCTGTCGGTCGCCGCCGGAATTTTGATCTTCACTTTTTTATGGTCCAGTGTCGTTACTTCGATTTCGGATCCAAACAGGGCTTGCGCAAAATTTATATTTTCCGAAGCATAGAGATCATTTCCCTTTCGCTCGAAACGGGGATGGGTAGCAACCCGAATAATGACATAATAATCTCCGGGCGTCCCGCCGGGCGGGGCAGGATAACCCTGTCCGGTAATCTTCATCTTTTTTCCGTCCTCAATGCCCGCAGGTATTCTGAGCCGGACATTTTTACCGGTCATCGTTTTAACCATGGTTTCGCCGCCCAGCGCAGCCAGCTCAAAGGGGATTGTGATTTCTGATTGAACATCCTGTCCCCTCTGCGGCCGGCGAGTACGGGTCCGGCTAAAGATGTCTTCGTTATTGGAACCTCCGAAGCCGGAACGACGGTTACCGAATCCGAAAAGGTTGCTCAGCAGATCATCGAATCCGCCAAAATTCCCGCCTGATTCTCCAAAATTCACCCGGTAATTACCGGAACCGCCATAGCCCCCCTGCCCGAAATTGCCTTCTCCGCTGGCGAAAGGATTCTGCCGCATCAGATCGTATTCCCGCCGTTTCTTGGGATCACCCAGGACTGAATTCGCTTCGCTGATCTCTTTGAATCTTTCTTCCGCCTTTTTATCACCGCCGTGTGTGTCCGGGTGAAATTCCTTGGCCAGTTTGCGGTAAGCCCTTTTTATTTCTTCCTGTGAAGCCTTTGAACTGATCCCAAGTATTTTATAATAGTCTTTTCTCGGATCCATAATTTACAATTCAACTACCTTTTCTTATTGCCTTCAGTCTTATGCCGTCGCCCGCGGCGCAATTTCTTGAGATTTGATCACGTGGCTTTTCTTACTAAAGGCATTTTTAATAACTTCGTTCATATTTTTTACATAAATGAATTTCATTTCTTTTTTCACATTATCCGGGATTTCCGCAACATCCGCTTCATTCCGTTCCGGCAGTATCACTGTCCTGATGCCGGAGCGGTGTGCGGCCAGCACTTTCTCCTTGATGCCTCCCACAGGTAATACCTTGCCGCGCATGGTAATTTCACCGGTCATCGCGATATCATTGCGGACCTTCTGCTCAGTCAGCAGAGAGACCAATGCCGTAAACATGGTGACGCCGGCGGACGGACCGTCTTTCGGAATTGCTCCCGCAGGAACATGAATATGGATATCCAGCTTTTCATGGAAATTTTCATCCAGGTTAAACTCTTTGCTATGAGCCCGTATGTAGCTCATGGCCGCCTTGGCAGATTCTTTCATCACATCACCCAACTGACCCGTCAGGTTCAGGTTGCCCTTACCCGGCATCTTGGTGGTTTCTATGAAGAGAATGTCCCCGCCCATGGGCGTCCAGGCCAGTCCCGTTACGATCCCCGGTTCATCAATCCGCTCAGATACTTCACTGTAGAACTTGATGGGTCCCAGGTAATTGGGGACCATTTCACTCTTTATCACAGTTTGTTTATTATTTCCGGAAGCAACCTGTTTGGCCACGCCGCGGCAGATTGTCGCGATTTGACGTTCCAGATTTCTCACCCCCGCTTCCCGGGTGTAGGAATTTACAATAGTATGTAATGCCTCATCCTCAAACTTAACCTGTTCCGTTTTCAAACCATGCGCCGCTATCTGTTTGGGAATGAGGAACTTCTTGGCGATTTCCACTTTTTCCTCTTCGATATAACTGGGAATCTCGATGATTTCCATACGGTCTTTCAGGGCCGGAATAATGGTGTCCTGCACATTGGCCGTGGCGATGAACATCACTTTGGATAAATCAAAGGGGACTTCCAGATAATGGTCGCTGAAACTGTTATTCTGCTCGGGATCGAGGACTTCCAGCAGCGCTGCCGAAGGGTCGCCCCGGAAATCAGCGCCCACTTTATCTATTTCATCCAGCATGAATACCGGATTGTTGGAGCCTGCTCTTTTGATACCCTGGATTATCCGTCCGGGCAAAGCGCCAATATAGGTGCGCCGGTGTCCGCGGATTTCCGCTTCATCCCGCACGCCTCCCAGGGAAATCCGCACGAATTTGCGCCCCAGGGCGTCCGCAATGGACCGTCCCAGCGAGGTTTTGCCGACTCCGGGAGGCCCCACAAAGCAGATAATAGGACCATGCATGTCATTTTTAAGCTTTCTGACCGCCAGGTATTCAAGGATTCGTTTTTTGACTTTCTCCAGTCCGTAATGGTCTGAATCTAGTTTTTCATGGACTGACGGAATCTTGAGATTGTCTTCGGTGCTCTTGTTCCAGGGGAGTTCCAGCAGCCAATCCAGATAGGTTCTGGAAACCGTATATTCCGCCGATGCGGGATGCATCCGGCCCAGCCGGTCCATTTCTTTCTCCGCCACCTTCTTTACTTCCTCCGGCAGGTCAGCCTCTTCAAGCTTCTTTTTCAGTTCACCCATATCGCTGGCTTCATCGTAATCCCCCAGCTCTTTCTGAATGGCTTTCATCTGCTGGCGCAGATACATTTCCCGCTGGCTGCGGCTTATCTCATCCTGCACTTCATTCTGAATTTTCTTTCCCAGTTCCAGGGTCTGCAGGTATTTGTTAAAAACATAAGTTGATTTTTTCAATCTTTCTTCAATATCAAATGCTTCCAGAACCTCCTGCTTTTCCGCAACTGACACGTTTGAGAAAGCTATGACGATGTCGGCGATTATTCCGGGTTCCTGCACATTGGAAATCATCGCCTGATGCTCTGTGGTTATTTCCGGCGCCAGATCAGCCCCCTTCTGAAAGAGGTTCTTCAAATTGGTGGCGAACGCCTCGATGCGGATGGTGTCCTTCGGATAAGCATCTTCCACCGCCTCAACATCTGCCACAAAATAGGGCTTGGACTGGTTCACCTTCTTTATTTTAAACCGCATGATCCCCTGGATGAAAGCGCTCTTGCTTCCGTCCGGCAGATCAATGACCTTCAAAATCCGGGCAACAGTCCCAATTTTATAAAGATCGTCTGTTTTGGGATCATCTATTGTCCCGTCCTTCTGCGCGACGATACCGATCAGGCTGTCTTCACCTACTGCAGATTCAACGAGCTTTATCGACTTCGGCCGTCCGATGGCTAGCGGAATAAATTGATGCGGAAAAAATACCGTATTTCTTACCGGAATGATCGGCAAAGTCTCGGGAATCTGTATTATCTCTTGATTCTTGTCTATCTTGATCATTTTTATACCTTTCATTTTATTAAAATATATCTACCTTTATTCGCTGTGCGTTTTTCTGAATCCTGTTTATTTTCCATGCCAGATAAATAAAGCCAGAACCACCAACCAGAAATACTGAAGCAACAAATGCAACCAGAATCTCAGGAAGAAACATAATCAGAAATCCAATGAGCAAAAACAAAACTCCCAGAAAAATCATACTCATTTTGTTTCTTTCAAGGGATTTATCTGTGTCTCCAAAAAATCGATACATCAACCAGCACTCCTTCTATTTTCAACTATAACATACAAATGATGTGCCAAGAGATTTCGTATGCATAACATAAATAAAGTTAATAGGATAGATAAATAATTGCATCTGACGGAGAAGCGGATTCATTTTGACATAATGTCCCATATTTTTGTTTTGTGTCAATTTGGGCCGCAATTGGGCTAAATTGACAGAACAGGAAAATCCCGCATGCTATACACAATTTATATTCGATGATAGAACGGGCGATTTATCCGAGCAACGGCAATGTGACAGATGTCAGCCATAAAAGACCTGAGATTTCAGATTCCTCAACAAACTGCGGAAGCAGACGGGAATTCGGAAATAGGCCTCGATATTAACTTGGGGCTTTCTAAAAGGAGGTTAGCTGGAAAACACACCCGGGATGGTTTGACCGCACCTTTTACATTTACCTTCCTGCAGGTTTACAACCGAAATCGTATGCCAATTCCGCCGGATGAGTACCGATCCACACTGATGGCAGTAGGTGCTGGAAGCCTCTTCATTCACGACATTACCCACATAAACATACTTCAAACCGATCTGCATGGCCTTTTTTCGTGCCTGGAGCAGGGCAGTGGGTGTGGTGGGCGGTGTATCCATTAATTTATGGTCCGGATGAAAAGCGGTAAAGTGCAGTGGAACATACGGTCCCAGTTCCGCCAGAATCCATTCGCACATCCGGGAAATTTCTTTCATATCGTCATTGTGACCGGGAATGACCAGGTTTGTAATTTCAATCCAGACGCCCCGTTGCTTTAGTAGCCGCAGGGTGTTTAAAACCGGCTCCAGATGGGAAAGGGTAAGCTTCTGATAAAAATTTTCATCGAAAGATTTCAGGTCCACATTCGCCGCATCAATGTTTTCATATACCGTTTCCAGCGCTTTGGGCGTAATGTATCCGTTGGTTACCATAACGTTCCTCAGGCGGTTTTCTTTTCCAAGAGATGCAGTATCCATAGCGTATTCAGCAAAAATCGTCGGCTCATTGTAGGTATAGGCAATACTCTCAGCTTCATAATGCATGGCCAGCTGCACGAGGCGTGAGGGCGGCAGATCAATAGAACGATCCTGGTCGAACCTGGCTTTGGAGATGTCCCAGTTCTGGCAGAATTTGCAGGCGATATTGCAGCCGGCGGTACCAATAGACAGAATTCTGGAACCCGGCAAGAAATGAAAAAGTGGTTTCTTTTCGATGGGATCGACGTTGACGGCATAGGGTTTCCCATAAGCCAGCGAAAACAGCTTTCCATCCACATTTTTCCGAACAAAGCAAAAACCGTGTTGTCCGGGCCAAAAAAAGTGCCTCTTTCATTATATATTGACCTCCGGGCTTAACTAAATAATATTAGCCCTTTGCTATTTAAGAATCAACATTCATTTATTGTTTACTATCACTTTTCTTTACTTCGCCTGCTTTAAACTGGTTTCTCGAATTTTAAAATTAAATCTCTGCAAATCAATGGTCACCAAATAGGAGATATTTTTTATGGAGCTCTTTTATCAGGATAAGAATGAATTTAATTTAACCTTCCCTTTTTGGGCAAATTTTCAATAACTTGCATTTTTCGAAACATTCCCTTAAAATTTGACGGGATTTTAGGGATTACAGGAAAATTGCATGGATAAGTATACTTTATCTCCTCTGGCCAGGCTTTTGGACCGTCTGCTGGTTGTTGTCTCGCTTCTTGCAGTGATCTCCCTGGTAACTGAATACGGCTTTGATCTGACCCCGACCTCGCTGGCCTATATTCATCTCACAGATATCATTATCATCTGGTATTTTATCCTTTACAGCGTTCTTAAACTTTTTCTCTCTCAGAACCGCTGGGAATATTTTAAAAGCCATTGGTTTGATTTTGTACTGGTAGTTGTGGTTTTTTCCGAAACGGCGGTTTTTGTGCGCCTTACCGGATTGGATCTTCTGGGAAAGTTCATTTCCGGTGTGGAAGTAGTACAGATTACAAAGATCTATATTGTCGCTTTTCAGATCTCCATTATCCTTTCCCTGGTGTCCCATGCAGTTAAATTCAATCAGAAAATCGCTACTTTGCGGTTTCATCCTGCACAAATATTGATGGGCAGTTTCTTCGTTATCATTATTATTGGCGCTTTTTTGCTTTATTTGCCCAAAGCGGTACAGCCTGGCAAGACACTTTCATTTCTCGATGCCTTATTTACCTCCACCAGCGCTACATGCGTAACAGGTCTGATTGTGGTGGATACCGGAAGACAGTTCAGCCTTTTGGGACAGATTATTATCCTGTTTTTAATCCAGGTGGGTGGTCTGGGAATTATGACCTATGCTTCCTTTTTTGCGCTTATCCTGCGCAGAAATATCAGTCTGCGCGAAAAATCGATGATGCGTGAAATGTTAAACTACGAAAACATGGGACTCATTTCCCAACTGCTGGCTTCAACCGTCATATTTACTTTGACCATGGAAGCCCTGGGAGCGGTTTTTCTTTACTGGGGATTGGGCGGCCAGGGACTTCATTTTGGGGAGCGGATATATTCGGCAATTTTCCATTCCATATCTGCATTCTGCAATGCCGGATTCTCGATATACAGTGACAGTTTTGTGCAATTTCAGGGGAACTATATTGTGCTGCTGACCATTGCGACGCTCATAATCATGGGTGGACTCGGATTCCCGGTATTATTGAATCTTCTGGGCATGCGCCTGAGTTCGCTGGGGACCAGAGGAAAATGGTTGAGCGTTCAATCGCGCATGGTTCTGGGAATTTCTGCCGTGCTGTTAATTGCCGGTACCCTTTTTTATCTCGCCGCTGAAAATGGAAGCACACTTGCAGGGCTAAGCTGGCCTCAAAAAATTTTAAATTCATTTTTTCAGTCGGTAACCACGCGTACCGCCGGATTTAATTCGACAAATATCGGTTTAATTACCACCCCAACTGTTCTCTTCTTTCTGCTGTTGATGTTCATCGGTGCTTCACCCGGTTCAACAGGCGGCGGCATCAAGACAACAACATTTGGGATACTCTTTGCAGGTGTGTGGTCCGTCATACGAGGCAGAAACCGGATTGAATTTTTCAGGAAAAACATACCTTACATGGTGCTGAATCGCTCGCTGGTAATTGTCCTCTTTTCCGCTGCTTTCATATTCATAGCAGTGATGATACTGAGTTTTGCGGAGAACATGCCGTTCCTCGATGTCGTTTTCGAGGTGTTTTCGGCGTTTGGCACGGTCGGCCTGTCCAGGGGAATTACGCCTTTCCTGAGTTCGATCGGCAAAACGGTCATTATTCTGACCATGTTTTTTGGCAGATTGGGGGCCCTGACCATCTCCCTCGCGATCACCACCCCAAAGGAAATATACCATTATGACTATCCCTCTGAAAATGTCATGGTGGGATAAATGAATGGTTCTTGAAATGCAAATAATGACTATTTATATTTATTTGAAAAAAATAAGAAGGAGAAACCTTTGGCTTCGGTAGAACTAAAGAATGTCACCAAGGTTTACGATAACAAAGTTACTGCAATTCAAAGCGCTGATCTGCTTATTGAAGACAAGGAATTTGTCGTGCTGGTTGGACCTTCCGGCTGCGGGAAATCAACTTTGCTGCGCATGATTGCCGGACTGGAGGAGATATCATCCGGTGAAATTTACATTGACGGAAAAGTGGTGAACAATGTGGCGCCGAAAGACAGGGATATTGCCATGGTTTTCCAGAACTACGCCCTCTATCCACATATGACCGTATTTGATAACATGGCATTTGGCCTCAAATTGCGGAAATTCCCGAAAGAGGAAATCCGGCAGCGGGTAAATGAAGCGGCTGAAATTCTGGACATCAGTGATTATCTGAGCCGCAAACCCAAAGCGCTCTCCGGCGGACAGCGGCAGCGGGTGGCGGTGGGTCGAGCCATTGTCCGTAAACCAAAGGTTTTTCTGTTCGACGAGCCGCTCTCCAACCTGGATGCCAAGCTGAGGGTGCAGATGCGAATCGAGATTAACCGTTTGCACAATACCCTGCAGACCACCATGGTATATGTCACTCACGACCAGATAGAAGCCATGACCATGGGCAGCAAAATCGTGGTGATGAAAGACGGAATTATCCAGCAGGTGGATTCTCCCCTCAATCTTTATAATAATCCGGTCAATAAGTTCGTGGCAGGTTTTATCGGCAGCCCTTCCATGAATTTTTTTACCGGCGAGCTGCTTTTCAACGGCAAGCTTCAATTCAAATCCAGACTTTTTGAGATTGACATTCCTGAAAAAATGGAAAAACAACTCCAAAATTACAGGGAACAAAAAATTGTGCTGGGAGTCAGGCCCGAGCATGTTATTGATTCAACCCAGGCAAGACATCAAGATGTCAGCCTCCCGCAAAACGTACTTGTGGATGTGGTTGAGCCCATCGGCAATGAGATTTTCGTTTATTTCAGCGAAGGTGACCACAGCTATTGTATGCGGGTATCGCCGGAAAAACTGCACCGCGCCGGCGAGCAGATCCAGATAGTCCTCGACCTGAATAGACTCTATTTCTTTGATGCGGAAAACGAGAACCGGGTCATTTAACAACTGCTGCGGTCCATTCAAAGAATTAAAATAAAAAAATTAGTTTCCATAATGGATTTGCTTTGACATAAGAAATCATGAATTCAGAATTGACCGGGTAATGTTTTTCGTATTTCATTCTTCAAAATCAGAATCACCAAATCATTATATAATCCCTCGATTTATGCAAACTTGGCCTACTATCGGAAAAGAAATATTCCAAGTGAATTTATTCTGCTGGATTTTTGATCCATTTTGAACAAAATTTGGAGAAACTTTTAACCGAATATGCTGTTCAATCTGACGTCACATTCTTTTTGAAGTATCGGTTTTTTCAAATTTTTTCCAATTAAACTGGAGGGCCTTACATGAAACGGTGGCTTGGTATTGCTGTCCTTATTCTTTTTATGCTGAATAGTCTTTTTGCGGGCATGCAGAAGAAGACTAAGTCGGAGGTGAATTTTAAGGGATTTGGCACCTATTCTTTGACCCAGACGACTGAAGTGACAGCGCAGAAGAAAAAGAACGATTCTCAATCGGCTTTCAAAGGTCAGGGACTCATGGGAAAACTGGCCGCGAAGACAGTATTAAGATCTGGGGAATCAAGTGAGATTATCGATTTGCCGGCAATGTCGATCTACAAGATTGACAATCAAAAGAAGGAATATACAGTAGTTCCCATTGAAAAATTGAAAATGTCCGCTGGGGAAGAGGAAAAAGGGGCGTCCGGCAAGGAGGAATCGACTCCGGAGGAGAAGAGTGATATCCGCATCATCAGGAGCGATTTCAAAGTGACGGACACAGGAGAGAAACAGACCATAAATAACTTCGCCAGCCAAAAATACATCATTATGTGGGTAACGGAATGGGAAAATGTCAACACAAAAGAACGGGGAACGGACAGTCTTTCAACTATTGTGTGGACCACGCCGCTTACCCAAACCATGAAGGCAGCTCAGGAAGAAGAGCAACAATTTAATTCAGAATATATGCAAAAGCTTGGCATTGAGACCAATCAGCTTCAGCAGGAAATGTTGGGAACCCAATGGTTGTCGCTGCTGAATCAAATGAATCCCGGCAAACAAAATCCTGAGTTTTCAGATACAAAATTCTCCCAGGAAATGGGTAAAATAAATGGATACCCGGTTCTGATTGACGGCAAATATTATTCAATACGTCCTCAGCAAAATGCTTCCGGAGAGAACAAGGAAGAGGAAGGCTCCGAATCCGGCAGCGCAAGAAAGATGTTTGGTGGGTTTGCGAAAAAGATGTTGAAAAAGAAACCGGAGGAGCCCAAGGGACCCGAACCGGCATTTTCTTATTCCACAGAACTACTTGAGCTGAAGACTGCCGATCTGAGTCCGAACGATTTTACGGTTCCCGCAACTTATAAGAAAAAATAACAGACTGTTAGTTGAATCGAAGAGATACGGGCGCAGCAATCTGACTTTTAACGATAGTTTAAAAGAAAGTTGCTGTGACCCTTATTTTTAATGGCGGGATATTCAATCAAACTGGGGCGAAGTGTTTTTCCTTCCTCCTCCCTATGAAGCGAAATTTGAAATTCAGATACGCAGCACAAAAGAATCGAGGCTAGCCGCAGGCGTATAACAAAATCGGGTATAAATTCGGGGGGAGAAAGTGTGTGCAGGAAAGTTGCGCACTGGACTATTGGTCAAGATACTTTATCATGGTAACGGAGTTACCAGGTGAGCTGTATTTAACACTATCCATATATTTTTTAACGATAAAAATGCCGCGGCCCCGCTTTTGAAATTCGCGGTTTATCTTTTTAAGATTGGTGCGAAAGTTCCGGAAATCAAATCCTTCGCCTTCATCCGTAACCGTGATTCTCAGACGATGTTTCTCAATCTGAAGGCTTATTTTTACCTTTTTATGCAAATCAAAATGGTTTCCGTGCTCCATAGCGTTTGCCAGAATTTCCGATAGACAGGTTCTGATAGCAAAGAGGTGTTTCGACGTGCTTTTTACGGCAGATAATTTGCCCAAAAAGTAAATGATGATTTTTTCGATATAGATGGGGGAGCTGGGTATGGACAGCCGATAGATTTCTTTCCACTCGGAATTGTCTGATTCTTCCATGATTGCATCAAATCCGTTTTCCCTGGCAAATTTGATGTTTTCTTCAATCATTTTTTGGTGAATAAAATCCGCATTTTTGGGTTAATGCTCAGTAAATCTGAGTTTAATGGCAACATTGAGAATTTTGTGCTTTCTCGCAACATAGAATAGTTTAAACTTTTTTCTTTCCTCCTTTGTGACAGGTTCAATAATTTTACAAAATAAAAAAATATTCTGCAAAGAAGTTTTTAAAGAAATTCATTTCCCCGTTAATGAAGAAACCAAGGTGTGCAAGTGGTTTAATTTACATTAAGTTAGATAAGCATGAAATTTTCTGAATCATATTGTTATCGAAGGAGCCTGCGATGCATCTCCTAATTATGTGAGATAAAATGTACCAACCCATCCTGTTTCCAAAAATGGAGGATTATTAAATTCAAACATTCCGGGTCTGTTAAAGGCAGATAGAAAATGAATTCCGGCTGAATGCCTGAAATTTATATTTTGCTGTAACCTTGTCCGGACCGGCACATCAAAAAATCAGCCGTTTAAGGATTCTGAAAATGAAATAGAGGGCGGGGAGGTTATTGAAAAGATTGAAATTGAAATTTATCAGCGTATTAAAAATGATTCGACGGATCAGCGCTGCAGTTTGCCTTCGTCGTTTCAAAATGTGAATAATGGAGAATTAAAATGGATGATCCAATTATCAAAAAGGACACAACAATCGAAGAAATCGTAAGGGATTATCCCGAACTGGTCCGGCCGCTCATGATTTACGGGATTAAATGCGTGGTGTGCGGCGAACCGATCTGGGGCACCCTGGAAGAAAATGCCAGGGAGAAAAATATTGAAAACCTGGATGAGATCATCGGCGAGTTGAACCGGATTGTGGTGGAAAATCGGGCAAACGCTGCCAATTAACATAATTATCTTGAGAAACGGGCTCAAAAATGAAGAGAAAGATTTTGAAAAAAATGGGATTCTTTGCGCTGGGAGGAGCGGTGCTGGGATTCCTCTATTATTATTTCATTGGCTGCCGGACGGGAACGTGCCCCATATCCAGCAATCCCTATATATCTTCCGTTTATGGAATGTTGATGGGCGTGGTTTTGGGTTTTGACGCCAGATTATTCACCCGGAAAGTCGAAGATGAAGAGGCGAAACGAGGTGCGAAGTGATGAATTTTTTGTATGTCATACTGGGCGTGATTGCCCTTTTCATTCTAATGCAATTATCGGTGCGGATGCGCGGAAAATTCCGGAAAGGCAAACCGGCGCCAAAGGTGAACGGGCAGCTTGGTAAGTATATCAAAAACGGCGATAAGGTTGTTGCCTATTTTTTTAGTCCTTCCTGCAGTGCCTGCCGGACGCAGGAGCGCTATCTACCGCAGGTCCAGGAAAAATTCAGGAATATTGTTCGGATCAACGCCGGAAAAGA
>JARRQT010000192.1:10127-16889 GCA_037381445.1 Calditrichia bacterium | reverse complement strand
ATTTCTTTTGAAAGTAAAGCCCCGGTAGCCTTCTTTCCTGCCGCCGGTAACCGCGTATCCCAGGCGGTCGGTGGTTTCCCACTTCTGCTTCCGGGAATCATAATGCTGCCAGAAATGAAAGATTTCCGTGTTCAGATGGGTTGGCGCAAAAACCGCCGCAAAGCAAAACACCGAATCGCCTTCAGCGTAACGGAATGGATTGTCCGAACTTTTCCTGAACTGATACCAGGCCGGCTTTTCAAAAGAAAGCAGATAGTCGTTTCCCGACCTGACAACATGGTGATAGATCCCTCCGGATTTTAAAGCCAGCGGTACCGGCGGGATCCAGTTCAAGAAGTAGAAAATATTCAGAATGAGAAATAATCCCGCGACCAGGCCAATGATGTTTCGCCGCTGGACAGGCGTAATGATCTTAAATGTTCGGTTTAGGAGCAGGATGAGACCTGCTATAAATAGCAGGGCAACTAGGCCGCTCAGAAGGAAAACGAAAACGCCGATCCTGCCAATTACTACCGGAATGAAAAAGATAAAAAATGAAAATGTCACCACAGAGTAAAGGATTGTCTGCAGATAAAGGTTCGTCAGCCTTTTTTCGAAAAACTCGTTGGCAAGCAGTAGGAAGATCAGGATTGCCAGAAAGAGCCAGTCCTTGGTCAGGGAAGCGCTCTGGAAGTAGAAAACAACATAGCTGCTGAAGAGCCCTCCCAGGAAAAATTGCACGCCCAGCGGATACCATTCGCTGTATTTTAGCAGGAAAGGGCTCTGGAGCCGGCCGTTTTCATGCAAGTTTACCAGAATTAGAGCCAGACCGAGCAAAATAATATAGGCCATTAAAATGAGGTTGTCAGATAAACGGTCGATGCGGGTGAGCGTCAGGCTGTCCCATAAAAAGCCGCCGGTGAACGAAACGACGGGCAGAAATTTGCGGTACCTGTCATAGATTTTTACCGTTTTCTCCAGATGTAATGACTTCTTGTGAATCACAGTGGGTATCCCGGCTCGTTCTTTAATTGTGGCTGGTGTTTATTCTTCAAAAATCAAAATTAAAGCATTTTAGCGAAAGCTCAAAACTGTTTTCAAAACCGCACAGATGGTAAATCTAAATTTGTTTTTTGGATTTTGCCCAATATCCTTTAAATTGATCTGGCGCATTTTTTGAAGGAATCTTCTTCTGTATACTATACCGTTGTGAAATATTGAATTTATCTGGCAGTTTAATATACGGAAAAATCATTCGCATGCATTTTCGATTTCAACACCTTTTCTTTATCTTTTTTATTGTATTAATTGGCTCTAGTGCTCAGAGTCAAATGCAGGTGGCCATCACCGAATTCCGAAATGAGAGTGGGATTTTCTATCTGGATTCGTGGGAGAACAGCATTCCCGATCTGCTGCAGACGCAGCTATCCCGTTCACCTGAGCTGCTGGTTTTGGAGCGTCGAAAGCTGAAAACGGTGCTGGAAGAGCAGGCGCTGGCGCAGACGGGCCTGACCGACAGTTCCGAGGTACAGGCAATCGGGCAGCTGCTGGAAGCCGAGTATGTAATTTCCGGGACCGTTCATAAAATCAATAATATATACCGGATTGATGCCAGTATCGTGAAGGTGAGCACCGGCATGGTGCAAAACGAAAAAGTAACCGGCCCCGATCAGGAGCACCTTAGTCAGATGGTTGAGCTGCTTGGAAATAATATTCTGTACGATTTGACAGGAAGCGGAAAGTATCAGAATAGAATAAAACTTAAAAGGTACCCAACTATGTATTTTTTGGGGGCCACAGTAGGTCTTGGAATTGCCACTGCGGTTATTCGCAGCAATTATGAAAAAAGTCTGGACGACTATCATGACAATACGGAATTGGGGAGCTTTAACGAATTGTACGACAGGGCCAATAATCTGAACAAACTTTCCGCTGTCTTTGCTTCTCTTACCGGCACGGCATTTATTGGGACGGTATACTGCTGGATACGCAATCTCTCGCCCAAAGAGATTTATGCGCAGAATATTTCAGGAAAGTCTTTCCGCCCATATTTTGCCGTGATGTCAAATAATGAGGTGCGAATTGGTGCGCAGATACATTTTTAGCCTTGCTTTATTGACGACCTTTATTATTGGCTGCCAGGATATCCCGCGGGACAATCTGCTGGATCCTAAAAATGATAGCAGCTATCAGGCCTCCACTCTTCTGCTGGAAGCATTTGTGAATACCACTGCGGCCGATAATTACAATCTCTGGGCCCTGCAGGCGCTGGATTCGATGAAGGAACTCTACGGGAAGCGGGTTGTTATCGCGGAATATCACCGGGACGGCTCGCCTTATACAAGTCCCGTTTTCGAGAATTTATATGATAAATATGTTGACAATTCTGCGGATAATATAAAGGGCGTGCCGGATATTTTTCTCAACGGCGTTAGCGCGCGGGTCCAGGGCGCTTCTGCCGCCGCCACCGTGGTTTCCAGATTAAATACCTTGCTTTCGGACTGGGTGGTGCGCAACAATTATTTCACGCTGGAAGCGGAAGATGTCAAATGGGATGATTCGAAAATCAGCGCCACCTGCCGGATTGCTCGGCTGGGAAGCGAGCCGGCTGAAGATATCTTGTTGAAAATGATCGCTCTCAAACAGGTTAATTCCGGCCAGCTGAAACGCGTGGCGCTGGGTATTGAAAAATCGGTGGTCATCTCAAAGATTGAAGCAGGAGAGATTAAAACAGAAGATTTCGAAATGGGAAATTTGTTATCCCGGCCGGATAAGGTCATATTCTGCCTGACTTCATCGGATGAATTGCATGTCTATCAAAGTATTGAGGTAAATATCCAATGAAACGCCGGATTGCCTGGTTATTTTTGCTGGCCCTTTTCTTGCTCTCTTGCGATGCGGAAAAATTGTTTAAAAAAGCGCCTGTCATCGACAGTGTGGAATTGCCGGAGAGGGTGAACCAGCAGGACACGGTCTATGCCCGCGTCATGGCAACAAATCCGGAGAAGGATGCACTGAGTTATCACTGGTTTGTCAATCCCGACGGAGGTGTTTTCATCGATCCGGCGGATGGTGCGGAAACCCGCTGGATTGCCCGCACAGGAGGTGGAGATTATACTTTCACAATCAAGGTGTCCAATTCCTATAAATCGACCGAAAAGAGCAAGATTGTAAAGGTCATCGAGACCGGGCTGCCATCGGTGAGGATTCAAAAACCGCAGGCGAATGCTTACTGGATTCAAATGCACACTTACAGTATTGAGGTGCAGGCACTGCACGGAAACGGCATCAGCAAAGTTATGCTTTACGTAAATGATGAGTTTCAGCAGGAAAACAGTATTTCGCAAAATAATATTTATGAATTCACTTTTGCACCGGATACCAGCCTGCTGGGGCCGGTGAAGATAAAAGCGGAAGCTATCGCCAATACCACTTCAGCCAGAGCGGCTGACTCTGTGATGGTCACTGTGGAAGGAATCATCCCCGGCAGGTATGCGCTTCCCTGAACATATTTTTATTCCTTCTTTGATCGGGTGTTCATCGCTGCAAAACTGGTCGCGCCGTCCCGCCACAATTCAAAATATACAAATTTCTCCTTCTGGCTTACCAGTTTTTCGTACAGTTTTTGGAAATCCGGAAGATCTTTGACAGGCTGATGATTGACGGAACGAATGATATCGCCTGCCTTGATCCCCGATTGATCGGCCAATTCACCATTTTTTACGGCGGAAATGAAAACGCCGTTGTAATCCGGCAGATGCTGAAGCTGAAAAATGTTTCTGGAGAGACTCTTGGTCACCATGCCCCAATCTGTGCATTCGAATTCGGGCAGGTCCCGGAAGGGTTCCAGTTGCACCCGGACCTGGATGGTTTTGGTTTTTCCCTTCCGCCAGATGCCGATGTCAACTATTGTCCCTGGTGAAAGGTCGGCGATAATTTTGCGGATAGCCGGCAGATTTTCTTCATATTCGACATCCACCTTCTGGCCCCCGAGGGAAGTGATAACGTCTCCCGCTTGAATTTCTGCCTTCTCGGCCGGTGAAAGCGGTTCGGTATTTGCGACCAGCACGCCCTGTAATTCCGGTTGTCCCAAATAATCACGCAGGTCTTTGATAGGCTGAAAATCGACGCCGATCCAGCCCCGTTCCAGCTTCTCGCCGGTCAGGAGTTTGTCGGCGATCTCCCGGGCCAGGTTGATGGGGATGGCGAAACCCAGGTTTTCAGCCAGAAAAACGCCGCGCGCATTCATGCCCACCACTTCTCCTGACAGGTTGATGAGCGGACCGCCGCTGTTTCCCGGATTGATCGCGGCATCGGTCTGTATCCACAAATTGTAGGGAGAAATCATCTGCCCGGCGTCTTCAAAATAACGGTCGATGGAACTGATGACTCCCATGCTCACGGAACGGGAAAGTCCCAGAGGGCTTCCCAGCGCCAGCACGATATCGCCCACCTGGGCGCTGTCGGAATTCCCCAGTTTGGCATAGGGAAGGGGATCCGTTCCCCATTCATCCATGTTAAGCTGCAAAACCGCCACATCGGTGGAAGGATCATTACCCACCACTTTCGCGGAAACCTTCTTTTTATTGTAAAGGGTACAGTGCACTTTTTCCGCATTTTCTACCACGTGATTATTGGTCAGCACATAGCCCTTCGGAGAAAAGATAAATCCGCTGCCCGTCACCAGTGTATGGCGCCGCTCCCCGGTGGTGAAATAGCTTTTTACCGGTTCCACATTCACCAGGGCGGGCATTACTTTATCCCGGGCCAGGAGAATTCGTTGCTGCAAATCCGTTTCGTTGGTTTGGGCGCAGAGGGACCCGGTGATTATAAGAAATAATAAAGCAATCAAAATATGAGGTTTCACAAAATGTCCCCTTTACTCGAAATTTAAAACAATCTTCCGCCAGGTATAGATCGGTACAAACTGTAAGATCGGGTTCATTCCCAGGTCGATGTCACCAACCCGAAGACCTGATTGAACTGAAAATATAATATCCTTCTTTACCAAATGCTATAGTTTTGCCGGATAGTGAATTTTACCAAAACTTTCCTTAAATTAACCGCAGAATTTTGGGAGCATGATAATGCAAGTACTGGAGAATAAATCTGCGGGTGTAATTTTAAAAAAGAACCGTACCCGGTCCCTGGTTAATTTTCATCCCTGGATTTTCAGTGGTGCAGTGGATAGAATCGAAGGGGAATACGAGGCCGGAGATATTGTTTCCGTCTATTCTTATGACAATCTTTTTCAGGCCAAGGGATTTGTAAATCCCAAATCCCAGATTGTGGTGCGGGTGCTTTCTTTTCGCGATGAATCCATCGATTCGGGTTTTTTCCTGAATCGATTAAAGCAGGCCTATGAATTCCGCAAAAAAATTATTCCGGAGGAGACCAATGCGTGGCGGATTGTGCATGCGGACGGGGATTTTCTGTCCGGTCTGGTATTAGACAAATATAACAGCGCAGTGGTCATGCAGATTTTTTCCATGGGAATGGAGCGCCTGAAATACCATTGGGTGGAATGGCTTCAGGAAGTCGTGAGGCCGGATATTATTCTGGACCGCAGTGAGGCGCAGGTTCTGCGGGAAGAAGGATTGAAATCCCGTAAAACGGTTTTGAGCGGGGAGCTGAATGGCCCCATTACCATTTCGGAAAACGGGATTTTGTATGAAATTGATTTATGGGAAGGGCAAAAGACCGGTTTTTTCCTCGATCAAAGGGATAACCGGAAGCGAATCGCCTCCCTGGCAAAGGGCAAAAACATTCTCAACTGTTTTTCCTATACTGGGGGATTCAGTCTTGCGGCAGCGGCAAATGGGGCGACTACGGTATCGGTGGAAATCAGTGAAGCGGCCCAGGAGGCGGCGCGTAACAATTTCCGGCTGAATGAAATTGATCAGAGCAGGCATGAATTTGTCACTGCCAATGTTTTTGAATACCTTCGGGAAACCGATGGACAATTTGATATCATTGTGCTCGATCCCCCGGCTTTTGTGAAGAAAAAGGCAGCCATGGAGCAGGGAAGCCGGGGATACAAGGATATCAATCGACTGGCTTTTCAAAAAATCAAGAGCGAGGGTCTTGTGCTCTCCTGCAGTTGTTCCCACTATGTGAGCTGGGATCTTTTTCAAAAGATCATCTTCTCGGCTGCCAGGGAGAGCGGGCGCCGGGTGCAGATAATCGGGAAATTCAGTCAGCCGGCAGATCATGCTATTAATATATACCATCCCGAGGGCGAATATCTGAAATCATTTCTGCTTCGCGTGCTTTAAAACCTGTATTTATTGATTTCATCAATTATGATAATGACCGTTTGCCGGTCATCTCAGAGATGTTCCGCCAGCGTCCCAATAATCGGTTTTACCAGCCGTTCATAATCGGAATACTTCATTTTTATCACTTCGGAATGGGTGGTGGCATTGAAGCAGATATCATCGTCCTTTGCAAGCGAACTGTCCACAAAAGTCGGCAGGTCGTAGATGTTGCCCAGCGGCGGCATTGCGCCGATTTCCGATTTTGGGAACAGGCTTTCAAACTCCTCTTCAGTCGCCAGCTCCGCCGACTTCTTATGCGCCACCTGCTTGAATAAGTCCAGGTTTACCCGGTGGGTGGCCGGCAATACCGCCATCATAAACTTCCCGTCCGCTTTGATAATAACCGATTTGGCAAACATTCTTCCCGGCACATGACAGGCGGCGGCAATCTCCTGTGCAGTGTAGGCCTTTGAGTGAATCATGGTCACGTATCTTACATCATTTTCATCCAAAAAATCCTTTAAAC
>JARRQT010000192.1:0-10110 GCA_037381445.1 Calditrichia bacterium | reverse complement strand
ATATTGTTCTCCTGATTTTTTGGGTCCTCTGATTATAAATTACATGATATTCGGAAAAAATCAAGTGATTTTACGTCATAATTGCCGTCTGAATTTATTTTGCGGTAAATAAAAATTCCCGTAACCGAATATGATTCTGTCCCGCTCCTGAAGGGATTTGATTATGAGAGGACCTGGCAATCTCACGCGGAAATATGAAACTTTTGCGATATAAATCTATCAAAAAGGAGGATTTGTTTTTTATTGAAAAGCGGGGAACAGATCATTATATTTTAAAGTTTATGGGTTTGATTATTAACCGCCAGGAGGATATATATGTCATTTTTCAAAAAATTTGACGATACCGAAAATGATGATGCTTTCCCATATGAGGATGATGATTTCGAAGAAGATGAAGAGACGGAGGAAGAATCCCAGGAAGCGGAAGACGAGGAAGTCTCGGACGATGAAGAGAATGAAGATGAGGATATCGACGAATTAGAAAAAATAGAAAAGAAACTCGCTAAAGGCGAAGATGTCGCCATTTCTGCGATAGAATCTTCCATTCTGCCCAAATCCAAGATAGTTTATGTTTGTCCCAGATGCCGGAAGATTTATATAAATAAAAAATGGGTAAAGGATAATATTACCGATATGTTCACGGTGCGGACGGAACTGGCATATTGTCCCAAGTGTGTGGGCAAGACCTTTGAGAATTTTGTAGGCAGTGTGGAAATTTATGACAAGAAGCTGGCAGACCGCAAAGAGGAATTTGTTGCCCAGGCCAAACAGATTGAACGGGATTTGGAAGATGCCATGCCCTTTGAGAAAATCATTGATGTGGTCGAAAAGAAGGGAATTCTTTTTATCTTCGCGAATACAACCCGGCTGGCTTTGGATATCGGCAAACGGTTCCGTCAGGAATTCGGTGGCGGAATTCAGTATGAATGGTTCGAGCGGAATCAATATTTGCGGGTGAAATGGTATGATCAGGTGGATAACCGGGGCTATTTCAAAGAAAGAATTCGCGCTTTAAAGGAAAGACGCTTCGGAATGTTCTCTTTTGAGGATGAAGATTAAGTGTAATTTTTATAAAAATTCGGAAATGTCTGAATGAGAAAGGCTGGTAATTTTAAATTATCAGCCTTTTTTAATCCTTTTAGAATCAGAATTTATCGCTGAAAAAGTCTTCGCTCTTTCTGGTGGCCTTGTCAATCAGGTGGGCTTTGTATTTTCCGTGCAGACTGTTCATTTCCTGAAACGCCTTTTCTTTGTCTTCCGGCAGCTGCTGCGGATGGCAGGCATAGTAGATTTTTACGAATTCCAGCGCCAGATCTTTGAAGTCCATATCTTTCTCCTTCATTATTTGTTTTTCTTCTTTGAACTACTTCAGTTAAATCAACCGTTCATATGAATTGTTTCGTCTTATCCGTTTATCATCTTAATTCTCGCGGATGTCCAAACAAATGTTGTGTTGTTTTCCGAACACATCAAACATATATTTTCTGGTTAATAATAATGAAGTGGACAAGAATTGTCAAGGTTTGGAGAATAAATGCCCGGATATGCAGGATTACTGATCGCCGTGATGGCTGTGTCTTCTTCCTCGATTTTTGTGCGATGGTGCGGAGACACGCCGGCTTTGGTGATCTCCTTTTATCGTATGCTGTGGAGCACTGTCATACTGCTGATTTACCAACTGAAAGTTAATCCCTTTGAGCTGAGATACACCGGGTTGTCACATTCCAGCAAAAAATTTATCGTGCTGGCAGGAATTTTACTAGCTTTTCACTTTGCCACCTGGATCGCTTCCATTCAAATGACCACCATTGCGCATTCCCTGATTTTGGAATCCACACACCCGGTTTTCGCGTTGATCTTATCTCCTTTATTGCTGAAAGAACGCGGGAATATCCGTGCGATGATCGCTGCTGTACTGACTTTTCTGGGAATCATGGTGATCGCCTCCCAGGATGTGGGTCTGGCAGGAGGACGCTTCCTGGGCGATATGCTGGCAGTCGCCAGCGCGCTGTTCGTGACCCTCTACATTTTCATTGCCCGTCACCAGCGGGAAAAGATCAACCTTATTCCGTATCTTATCGCTGTTTATTCCGGAGCGACAATTACCTTATTTGTGCTGATATTGGGTTTTGGGCTGCCGTTGTTCGCATATCCCCTGAAGATCCAGGCCATGATGCTGTTTCTGGCATTAATCCCCACCGGGATCGGCCACTCTCTTATCAACTGGGCGGCCCGCAAAATGGAAGCTTACAAAGTAAATTTCTCCATTCTGGGAGAACCTGTCATTGCTTCCCTGCTGGCTTTTGCAATTTTCGGAGAGCGGCCATACGGTCTGTTCTATGTGGGAGCGATTTTTATCGCTTCGGGTATTGTAATGGCGCTGCTGGATCGTCCGGTGAAGGCAGTCAAAGAACAGGAGTTAGAGCCGGCGGACTGAAAAACGCCGCGATGTGCCGTGCCGGATAAAAAAATTTTAGCATTGGAAGGTATTTGAACTCAACATGGCCCCCGTCAGATATTTAGCAATTCGCCTGCAGAAGGGAAACCGCTTTACCTTTCCCCTACTGCTGAGCCTGCTGGAAAAAGAAGGACTGGACCGGTATTTTCGGATCATTTTTTTGGACAGCTTTCATTCTCTTCAGCAGTTCGTGAAATCCGGACCGGAAGGTGTCCTGCTTTATTCATTCATGACGCCCCATTTGCCGCAGGTGATGACGGAAGTCGAATGGATACGCGCGGAATCACCCGCCTCACTCATACTGCTGGCAGGCGGACCACATGCTACAGGAAATCCCGAATCTGCATTGAAGATGGGATTCGATTATGCCTATGCCGGACCTGCAGAAACCGGTTTCAGCGCATTTATTCGCAGTTACCTGAGAGGTGATTTGCCGGATAGTCCGGCTCTTCTCCACGCCCCGGATGCGGTGACGCTCGATGAATATTTCCCGTTATCCCGACATGTCAGGACCTCGCCGCCGTTGGAAATTACCCGGGGCTGCAACTGGAACTGCAAATTTTGCCAGACGTCGTGCCAGAAGGCCATCCAGCGCTCTCTGGATTCGGTTAAGATTTATCACAGTCTGCTCAAACAGCGAAATCACCACCGCAGGGTCAATTTTGTCTGTCCCTCTGCTTTTGAATACGGAGCGAGAAACGCCCGCCAGTTGAATTACGATGCAGTCCGCGAGATGCTTGAATATTGCAGGGTGAACGGAACGGAGCACCTGGAATACGGCATTTTCCCTTCCGAGGCCCGCCCCAATTCCTTCAGTGAAGCCTTCGTGGATTTGATCGTCAAATATTGCAGCAATAAAAAAGTGACCATTGGGGCCCAGTCTGGAAGCGACCGGGTGCTGCACGCCATGCGCCGGGGGCATTCCTGTGAGGATGTCGAAAATGCCTGCGAATTGACGCATCGCAGGGGCCTCATACCGCTGGTGGATTTTATCTTCGGATTTCCCGGCGAGAACCGGGATGACCGCTGGGAATCGCTGATATTCATCAAAAGGCTGGCGGTTCAATATGGGGCACGGATCCATGTTCATTACTTCATCCCTCTGTCCGGGACCGAGCTTGAGGAGGCGAACCCCACGCCGCTGGATTACAGAACCGTCGACACACTGGAAAGCTATGGCAAGGGCGGAATATGTACCAACTGGTGGAAAACTGGGCGCAGGTTGTCCCTGAATATGGTTGAAATGCGAGAGAAATTGAGGGAAAAACAGATTTCCTTCCGCAGGGATCTGTCCCTGATTCAATAAAGCAGATCGAGAAATTCCGACGGCGTAATCAGACCAAAATACTGGGTTAAGTCGCTGTTCCGGATTGCCTCATCAATATCTTCTCTCTCATAGCGGATATTGGTGAGAAGTATTTCCAGCTCCCCGATATCGCGCTGCGCAAAAAAATCCCCGTAAAATTTAATGTTTTGAATGAGTCCTTTGTCCACCAGTATCCGGACTTCAATTTCACCGAACGGAAAACGATGGGCATTCTTGACGTTGAACTTGGGCGATTCCCCGAAATTCCAGTCCCAGCTCCCGTATTTGGTTTTTGCCAGGCTTTCTATTTGCTGCAGCTCAACATCCGAGAAATTGTAACGCGGGATGTCCTGCGTTCCCTCAAAAATGTTTTCGAGAAGAACCTGCCTGAACTCCAGGATGTCAATTTTTTTATCCAAAAACTCGGTAATGTTAGCCACCCGGCTACGTACCGATTTTATGCCCTTGGATTCGAATTTCCCCTTCTTCACTTTAAGCGAGGCGACCACGTCTTCCAGGTTGGAATCGAAAAGCAGAGTGCCGTGGCTGAACATGCGGTTTTTGGAAGTGAACTGTGCGTTGCCCGAGATTTTTCGTTCGCCCGCGACAATATCGTTCCGGCCGTTTAATTCGGCGGGAACGCCCAGTTTGTTCAGGGCTCTTATCACAGGTGCGGTGAATTTTGTATAATTATTGAAATGGGTTTTATCAAAGCGGGTGATAAAACTGAAATTGAGATTTCCCAAATCATGATAAACCGCCCCGCCGCCGGAAATCCGCCGCACCACCTGGATGGAATGAGCCTTGATGTAATCCAGGTTGATTTCTTCCAGCGTGTTCTGGTGTCTGCCGATAATCACGGATGGTTCATTGATGTAAAAAAGAAGGCAGTCCTCATCTGTTCTCAAATTCCGCAGCGCGAATTCCTCCAGCGCCAGGTTCATTCGCGGATCGGTAACATCCCGGTTGTCAATAAATAGCATTTGTTTTTTCCTTTTTTGAGCAATTGTTAATCAGCGCTATTCTTCCAGAAGCAACTGCATAATTTATCAGCAAAATCCTCCAATTCAAGCCTAAAATTTGATAACTTCAGGAAATTTTCTGGTTCCCCGATTTACGGGAATTTGATGATTTGATTGATCGAAGGCTGCCGGAATCTGATTGGTATTTTGGGAGAACAGTTCTGGCAAGATCCAAAATAAAATTTCTATTGCGTGTTGTCTTGTTACAATTTTAATTTGCTGACCACTTTGGCGATAGAAATATGATGAAACCCAAAATTCCATCGGTTCAAAATTGCCGCTTGTCCTTCATTTTGTTCCGATACGTTCCATTACCCGGACGGCGCAGTGAATGATTTTGATAATATAAAATAGAGAAGTCAAATCCACAGGAGTTGTCATGGCACGATTACACGAATATCAGGGGAAAGCACTTTTAAAGGAAAGCGGAATTCCCGTTCCGGAGGGACGTGTCGCTTCCTCACCGCAGGAAGTCTGGAAGATCGCCGAAGAATTCGGCACCGAAGTAGTTCTGAAAGCCCAAACCTGGACCACCGGCCGTTTCAGCCAGGGACTGATCCAGTTTGCCGCTAATCCTGAAGAAGCCGAAGAAAAAGCTGGTGAGCTGTTTGGCCGCGAGGTAAACGATTATCAGCGACGGTGAAGCGGCCCCGGTGCTCATTTTCAGCGCCATTGGCGGCACCGGCGTGGAGGAAATCGTAAAAGAGCATCCCGACAAAGTCAGTTTCCATACCATTGATATTGTGGAAGGATTCAGAGATTACCAGGCGCGCAACATGCTGCGCAAAGCAGGCATCCAGGGGAAGGGACTGGTAAAAATTGCGGACATGATGGTGAACCTTTGGGAGACCGCCCGGAAATATGATGCCCGCTCTGCGGAAATCAATCCCATTGTCAGAACCAAAAGCGGTGAATTTCTGGCTGCCGATTGCCGGATTACCGTGGATGACTATGCCGTATACCGTCATCCGGAGCTGGGAATCAAAATTGCCAGGGAGCTGAATCGTCCGCCCAGCGAGTTGGACAGAATTGCCTACGATGTGGAGAAGAATGATTACCGCGGGACATTTTATTTTATACAAATGGCGCATGGATTCGGCAAAGCGGATGAATATGTGGGATTCCACGGGGCTGGCGGCGGCGGTTCCATGATGAGCATGGATGCGGTGCAGCGGAAGGGATACAAAATCGCCAATTTCTGCGACACCTCGGGAAATCCGCCCGCTTCAAAGGTGTACCGCGCCGCAAAAATTATTCTATCACAGAAAAATATCATCGGCTATTTCGGGTCCGGCTCCGGTGTGGCTTCACAGGAACAGTTTCATTCCGCCCGCGGTCTGGTAAAGGCGTTTCGGGAAGAATGGGTCGACATCCCCGTAGTCATTCGCCTGGGCGGAAATTCAGAAGACTTGGCGGTCCGGATTCTGACCGAATACACCAAAGACCTGCCCGCGCCGGTGGAAGGATACAAAAAAGATGATTCGGTGGAATTTTGTGCCGAACGGTTCGATACGCTGGTGAAAAATTCGAAAATAAAGGATATCCCCAGGCCCCGGATCCCGGAGTTTTCCAAAAACCTTTATTCATTTGATACGCTGACCGGTGAGATTACGTATGACCACGATCTGTGCCTGAAATGCGAGAGCAAGGTGTGTGTTTCCAAATGCGTCCCGCAGATTCTGAAGCTGGAAGAAGGAAAACCGGTTTTGAATATTACGCGGGAGGAGGCCAAAAAAGGAAAATGCACCGAATGTCTGGCCTGCGAAGTTGAATGTTGGTTCCATGGCAACAAAGGCGGTCATGTCAGTCTTCCCATTGAAGGCCTTGATGGATACCGGGAAAAAATTGGTCATTCGAAAGCGTAATCAGGTGAAAGGAGAGAATCATGGCGATATTAATTGATGAAAATAAAAAAGTAATCGTGCAGGGCATTACGGGTCGGGAAGGAATGACCCGCACCAAATTGATGATGGATTACGGAACCAGGGTATTGGGCGGCGTGACGCCCGGAAGAGGCGGGCAGGATGTCTACGGTCTGCCGGTTTTCGATACTGTGGAAGAAGCGCTGGAAAAATTGGGTCCCATTGATGTGTCGGTCATTTTCGTGCCCGCCCCGCTGGTAAAGAATGCCGCGCTGGAAGCGTTCGATGCGGGCATAAAACTGGCGGTGCTGGTGCCGGACCGTGTACCCATTTACGATGTGCTGGAGGTGCACCATTATGCGAAAA
Organism: Calditrichia bacterium; assembly: GCA_037381445.1. Taxonomy (GTDB): domain Bacteria; phylum Calditrichota; class Calditrichia; order RBG-13-44-9; family RBG-13-44-9; genus JARRQT01. Next base: position 3,096 of record JARRQT010000192.1, on the reverse strand, counting down.
AGTTGGGCGCCGGTTTTGTCGGCCCCAATACGCTTGGACTTCTGAGTCCCGGGAAAGGCGTGCTGGGAATGATGGGAGGCCGCGCAAAGTCTGCTCGGGAGTGGTTCCGGCCAGGCCCGGTGGGGGTGACATCCCGTTCCGGCGGCATGACCTCTTCCCTGGCATATTATCTGAGTAAGCAGGGTGTCGGTCTCAGCAGCATCGTCCATGTGGGAGGAGACGCCATAGTGGGGCTTCCCCATCCGGAAATCGTTAAATTGTTCCAGGAAGACCCGGACACCAAAGTGGTTGTCATGTTCGGAGAAATCGGCACTTCCCAGGAAGAAAGCGTGGCCGATCTGATCGAAAAAGGTATCGTCACAAAGCCGCTGGTCGCCTATATCGGCGGGCGCGCTGCGCAAAAAGGAACCCGGTTTTCACACGCCGGCGCTATTATTGAAGGAAACCGCGGCACCTATGAGGGGAAAGTAAACAGATTGCGGGAGGTGGGTGCACATGTAGTGGAAGAATTTCAGGATATTCCCAAAGTGACGCTTGAAGTTTTGAAAAAATTAAATTAAACTATTCCAAAAACGGAGATAAGGCTATGACCTCAGATTCCTGGAAAACTGCCATAACCAAAATCGAGCCCAACAAAATAGTGGTCCGCGGTTATATGCTGGATCAACTGATGGGGAATTTCTCTTATCCCCAAATGATCTATCTGCTTATCACCGGCGAGCTGCCCACCCGGAACGTAGGCAAAATTCTGGAGGCGGTGCTGGTTTCCAGCGTCGATCACGGCGTGACGCCGCCATCCTGCCAGGCGGCAATTACTTCCGCCAGCACCGGTGCGCCGTTGAACGCCGCGATTTCGGCCGGGATTTTGTCGATTAATGAATATCACGGCGGGGCGATCGAAAAAAGCATGCAGACCCTGATAGAGGGCGTGGATTTAATGAACCGGGAAAAACTCCATGTGGAGCAAGCTGCCGAGAAACTGGTCCGGCAATATCTCGATAATAGGCAAAAAATCATGGGCTATGGTCACAGGGTCCATACCAATGATCCCCGCACAACAAAGCTTTTTGCCTTGGCCAAAGAGCACGGCATTTCCGGAAAATTTATTGAAATGAGCAAGGCCATCCAGAGTGCGCTTCTAAAAATAGGGGGAAAGGACCTGCCCATCAACGTGGACGGGGCGATTGCCGCGGTACTGTGCGAGCTGAACATTCCCAGTGAACTGGCGAATGCATTTTTTATTATGGCCCGCTTGCCCGGATTGGTGGCGCATATCTTTGAGGAAAAAAATCGGTACAAACCAATGCGGAAGATTGATTTTGCTAAAGCAGAATATGACGGTCCTGAGGAAAGACAAATTTGACATTCGTCTTGATTTGAAATATACGGATATTTGCGCTGCTGCCATGTTTAATGGTTAACCTGCTTCGGGGCATAAGCGGAAGCTTATCCTTCGGGGCTTTTGCGGAACGTTTGCGATGTTTTACAGAATTGTTTTTTTATTATCACTTTCCCTACTGTGTTTTCATTGCAGCGATCGGGAAAAAAATCCGGGCGTCACATCTCCCGGAACACTCTCAACGGAATCATCCACACTCATTTCAGGCAGTATATTCGGCACGCTCTCGGCAATACATTCTCCTTACTATGTCACCGGGGATTTGCTGGTCGAATCCGATAAAACACTGACCATCGAAGCTGGTGTTAAACTGGTCTTTGCTGACAGCGCCAGACTGGAAGTCCGCGGAGAATTGGTTGCTGAAGGGCAGCCGGACAATATGATTACCTTCACAGGGCCGGATGAGCACTGGAGGGGGATCAAATTTGTAGGCTCCCGCCGGAACTCGCTCCTGCAATTCTGCATCGTTGAGAATGCGGATTGGCAGGATATGTCAACTGAGGATGCCGGCGCCGTTAATGTGGAAAGTTCTTCCCTGACCGTGCAAAACTGCATTTTCAGAAATAATGCTGCCGTTAATGGCGGCGGATTGATACTTCAGCATTCAGAAGCCACAATTGCCAACTCCATTTTTGAGGGCAACACAGCAGTCAGTATCGGCGGAGCGTTGCTTTCAACAGAATCCTCTGCGGACATAGTGAACAATACATTTTATAACAACCGCTGTGAAAATTACGGCGGCGGGCTTGTTGTTCTGAATCCTGCCGGCGGTGAAGTGCAGAACAACATTTTCTATGGAAATTCCGCAAACACTGGCAATCCCGGGATTACACTGGCAATGGGAGATTCTTCGCATTGTGCAAGGGATTACAATTTTCTTGCATTCGGGGATATGAGTCCCCGGTTCAGATCGGAAAAGGATCTTCACCTTTTGCCTGGTTCTCCGTGTATTGATGCCGGGAATCCGGACGCCGCTTTTCAGGATGCCGATGGGACGCGGAATGATATGGGCGCTTATGGCGGTCCGCAGGGTGATTGGTAACCCACAGATATTGAAAATGCATTTTTGAAACAGACAGCCCGCCTAATAGCGCTCATCCATACGGGTGGACAAGCTGAAACCCAGGGTAAAATACTGATAGGTTATTCCGCCGCTGTGCCCGATGATGAACCGGAAAGGGCCGGCGATGGTATTGATCTGAATTCCTCCTCCGTAGCCGGTGTATCTGTTTTTTGTCAGATCGAAATTCTGGTAATCGTCCCACAGATTTCCGCCATTGAAAATCGCCAGCAGTGAAAATCTGTTGTTCAGTCGTATTTTGTTGTCAATGCCGTATATTGCGACATTCGGTCCGAAAAATTCGTCATAATTCATGCCGACAAAACTGTCCGGCCCTCCCAGATAAAAATACCGGTAAACCGGCAAATTCCTTCCCAATCCCAGAAAGAGATGCATGCCGGTGGTTGTTTTCGGAAATATCTGTCCATAAAAGCTCTGCTTCAAATAAAGTTTGTCAAAACTGTCCTGCTGATCGAGCATGTCCAGCGTTTTTTCATAATCGAACTGACCCTTGTATCCATGGCGGGGATCCAGCGGATCATCCAGAAAATCGGCGACGGAATAAATTCTGGTGGTATGCACCAAATATTTCCATTCGGGCCAGGTAATCCCTTCAGCGAAGGCGATGCTTGGGGTT
>JARRQT010000191.1:0-13743 GCA_037381445.1 Calditrichia bacterium | reverse complement strand
TGGCGCCGAGGGTGGCCTCATTCACCCGCAGCGGTCTTACCGCGGACTGTACCGATCTGCAGATTTCCGATGTAAAGTATCTTCGGAATGAATTCAAGGAACTGCTCCTGCAGATTCGGCCTGCTTTCGGCGGGAATATTATCGCCACCATTATTTCGCCGGATACACAGATTCAGATGGCGACGGTCCGAGAAGGAGTAATGGAGAAAATCCCGCTGGATACACCAGTGAAAGGAAAGATTAATGAAATTGCCTTCGTACCCGATGGGATTGACGGGCTGGTCAAAATTATCAAACGGCACCAGGAAGAGAAAAAGGTAAATCTGAAAGCGGCGCCCATCATCGTGGCCGGCGGTTACGGAATGGGCTCAAAGGAAAATTTCGAAATTCTGTATGAACTGGCGCATGCTATCGGGGGAGAAGTGGCCGGTTCGCGGGCGGCAGTTGATGCCGGATTCATTTCACCGGATCGCCAGATCGGCCAGACCGGCGTGACCGTCAGGCCCAAGCTGTATATTGCCTGCGGAATTTCCGGAGCCATTCAGCACCGGGCCGGAATGCAGGATTCACAAAAAATAATCGCCATCAATGATGATCCCGAAGCACCCATTTTTGACGTGTGTCATTACGGTATCGTAGGAGATGTGATGGAAATTATCCCCATATTCATTGAATCTTTCAAACACAAATTAAGATAGAGGTTGTCATGCCGAATTTTTTCACCGGGAACGCCGATTTGCTTTTTCAGTTCGAAAACCTGAATATCGAAGATGTCGTCTCAATAGTAGAGAATGATTATAAAGAAACAAATAAATTTGATTATGCTCCCACCGATTACGCCGATGCGCTGGATAATTATCGTAAGGTGCTTGAAATAGTCGGTGATATTGCGGGCAATTTTATTGCTGCCCGCGCCGCCGGAGTGGATGAAGAAGGCAGCAGTTTCAGGGATGGGAAAGTCTCCTATGCTAAAGGAACTGCAGAGGCGCTCCGTCAGCTCTCCCAGGCAGAATTGATGGGAATTACGCTTCCCCGCAGATTTGGCGGCCTGAACTTTCCGACCACCGTTTATATCATGGCAATCGAAATGATTTCCCGCGCGGATGCTTCGCTGATGAATCTGTTCGGCCTGCAGGATATCGCGGAAACCATTCATAAATTCGGGTCCGAAGAGCAGCAGCAGGAATTTCTGCCCGGATTTGCGGACGGCAGGTACACCGGCGCCATGGCGCTCACCGAGCCGGATGCGGGATCCGATCTGCAGGCTGTAAAACTCCAGGCCTACCAGAATGGAGAAGGGCAGTGGTTCCTGAGGGGAGTGAAGCGGTTTATCACCAATGGGAATGGAAATGTGCTGCTGGTACTGGCCCGTTCGGAAGCGGGAAGCAAAGACGGCCGCGGATTGAGCCTGTTTGTCTGCTACGGTGACGAAACGGTAAAGGTCCGCCGTATTGAAAACAAGCTGGGGATTCACGGTTCTCCAACCTGTGAACTTCAATTTAATGACACGCCCGCGCAGCTTATCGGAAAAAGAAAATTCGGTCTCATCAAATATGTAATGGATCTGATGAACGGGGCCCGATTGGGCGTTTCGGCGCAGGCGCTGGGAATTTCCCAGGCGTCCTATGAAGCGGCGCTCTCCTATGCCAGGGCCAGAGAACAGTTCGGGCGTTCCATTTATAATATTCCCGTCGTGACCAACATGCTGATTGATATGCGCGTTACTCTTGAAAGCAACCGGTCTCTGCTCTATGCCACCGCCAAATGGGTCGACCGCCGCGACAAATTGGAAGAAAAAATCAGTCATCTGAAGTCTGAGGGCAAATCTTTTGAGGAAGAAAGCAACCTGCAGAAGCATGCCTCCAAAATTGCGGCGCTTCTTACGCCCATGACCAAATTTGTTCTGACTGAATCGGCAAACCAGATTGCATACGACGCCCTGCAGATTCACGGCGGTACCGGCTACATGAAAGAATTTACCATTGAACGTTTGGCCCGCGATGCCCGGATCACCAATATTTATGAAGGGACCTCCCAGATGCAGGTGGTTGCCGCATTGGGCGGGGTGGTCAACGATATCATGAAGGACCATTTCGATCGGAAGGAGCAGAAGGTTTACAAGGGCAACCTGGTCCGTTTGGCCGATTATCTGAAAGATATCCGTAAAATCTTCAGGGACAGCCTGAAGTTTGTGCAGGATAAAAATGACGCCCACTTTCAGGATGTGGCAGGGAAGGAACTGGTGGAATTATACAGTTATCTTTTTGTGGGCTACCTGCTGCTTGATGAGGCCGAAAAAGAAACCCGAAAAATATTTATTGCCAATCGCTATATTGTGAGCGCTATGGCCAAAGCCCGCAAAAATGCCGAAACGATAAAAAATGAGCAGTTCTCCGATCTTCTTCACGCGGATGAAATTCTAAACTGAATTTCCGGTTCAGATCTTCAGAAAATCTATTGAGTATCTTTTTTTGTAGGGAAGAGAATATCAATTCTCATTCCCTCCCTATTTTTTTCTTCGTAATATGTTTTTTATTCCTTTAATTGTATCTGTTTTTTGTATCATTAAAATAGAGATATAAAAAATATGTCAAACACCGGGAAGAAAAAGATACGTTACGGGATTATTGGATTTGGGCGTTATGCGGAAAGGCGGCTTCTCCCTGCCTTCGGTAAATCGCAATATTCCGAACTTGCTGCCATTCAAAAAAGAAATCCCGTGGATGTCCGGGAAAAAGCTGCTGCCTATCATATCCCTGCCTCCTGTACCAATCCGAAGGATCTGGCCGCTGATCCGTCTGTTGAGGCGGTCATCATCACATCGCCGCCGGGACTGCACAGGGAACATACCATTCTGGCCGCAGAAGCCGGCAAACATGTGATGGCGGAAAAACCGCCGGCGCGCAATGCCGCGGAGGTCAGCGAAATGATCGAAGTATGCAGGCAAAACGGCGTCAAATTTATGTCTGCATTTGTCATGCGGTTTATCGATGCCGTACAGGAAATCCGGGACCTGGTGCAAAGAGGGGAATTGGGAGAATTGCACTATGCCTCGGGATATTTCGGACTGGACGCGTCCCTTTCCACCCGGAGCTGGCTGGATGATCCGGAATTGTCCGGCGGGGGACCGGTCGCAGATATCGGCTCTCACATTCTTGATTTGCTGCAGTTTATCACCGGGCAAAAAATTTTGAAACTCAAATCCATCTTGAAGCCGTCATTTGCTAGCCGAGAAATTGAACGGAATGCTGTTGTTTCAGTAGAATTTGAAAACAATATTTTAGGAAATATTTACCTTTCCTTCAATGTTGTGCGGGAAAGCGGCTTGACATTTTACGGCTCGGAGGGTAAATTAGACATTCGCAATTTTAATCAGCCTGAATCCATTGTAGATATTGAACTTGTAAAGGCCGGCGGAAGTAAAAGAATTTCTGTTTATAATGAAAATTATTATGCGCGATTACTGGATAATTTTTCTGAAGCCATTCTATTTGAAAAACCGATACTGAGCGGGGGTGATGATGCGCTCCAGATTCAGCGGTTGATTGACAGGATTTATGAGGAGCAGAATTAGAAATTCATGAAAATCCGAATGCCAAAAATGACAAAAATTCATAGATGTTAACATGCGAAAAAAGAAAACAGAAAGGGAATTTATGGATAAAAAAGATAATAATAAGAAATATGCGCTGATATTGGGGAGTTCCAGCGGTTTTGGCGCCGCTACCGCAGTCCGTTTGGCGCGGGAAGGATATCATATTTTTGGCGTCCATCTGGACCGCAAAGCCACCATGTACAAGGTGGAAGAAATTATTGCTGAAATTAGCAAAGCCGGCGATGAACCGGATTTTTTCAATGTCAATGCGGCGGACGCTGCGAAACGCAAGGAAGTGGTGCAGGAAATCAAAGGAAAAATTCCGGATGACGGATTCATCAAAGTGTTTCTGCACAGCCTGGCATTCGGCACCCTAAAGCCTTTTATCTCGGATCGCCCGGAAGATGTTATTAGTCAAAGCAATATGGATATGACGCTGGACGTGATGGCCCACAGCCTGGTGTACTGGGTGCAGGAGTTATATTGGGCGCAATTGCTGGGATTCGGCTCGCGCATCTTTGCGATGACCAGCTACGGCAGCACCCATGTCGTCCCTTATTACGGTGCGGTATCTGCGGCGAAATCGTCCCTGGAATCGCACATCCGGCAGCTGGCAATGGAACTTGCCGGAATCGGGGCTACCGCAAATGCCATTCGCGGAGGCGTCACCAATACCCCGGCATTGCAGAAAATCCCCGGACATGAGAAGATGGTGCACGCCGCCGTGGAGAGAAATCCTGGCCGCCGGCTGACAACGCCGGAAGATGTTGCCAATGCCATCGCGGTTTTTTCGGGAGAAGACTGCCAGTGGATGAACGGCAATGTTATCGGGGTTGATAATGCGGAATCGGTGGTGGATTATATTAAATGATGGAAAAATCACCGTTGGACAAAATGGATATCAGGCCGCCCCGGGAAAACAAGCCGCGGGTGTTGATCGATCTGGATGGCGTGGTGCGCGATTTTGTGGGAAGTCTCATCCGGGTCTATCGCCGCGTTTATCCGGACCACAAAATTTCTGAAATAAATTCCCGCCGGCTGGAGGCCTTCTTCCCGTTGGGTGAGGAAATCTATAAATTCATGGAGAAGGGGTATATTGAAGAAATTGTGGCTGAGGCTGATCCCTATCCAGATGCAGTGGAAGCCCTGAGACGCTGGCGGCATGAATTTGAGATCGTAATCGTTTCTTCCCAGCCGGAAATCAGCCGGGCTGCCACGTATCTTTGGATTGGCAAACATAATTTGCCGACTTCGGAGGTTCACATTACTTTTTACAAATCTGAAGTCAGCGGGCTGGTCCTGCTGGATGATTTCACAAATAATCTGGAGGAGTTTGCCAAAACCGGGCGCCCGGCAGTCTGCCTGGATCAGGCGTGGAACCAAAGCTGGAAAGGGCCGCGCGTTAAGACCGTCGGTGAATTCTTTGAGTTTATGCAGGATTATCTTTACAAAAATCAGCGAAATGATTTGGATAACCAATACTTAACTTAAACGGAGGCATCATGGGCAAACAGTATAACAAACATGAGAAGAAAATCCGGCGCAAACGTTATATCAAAAGAAAAAAGGCAGAGAAAAGAAATACCCGCATCAGAAGAAGTAAATAAATTGGAATCATCCGCAGAAAATCAAGGCCTGTCTTCAGCATAATATACAGGCCTTTTTTTGATGGTGCGGCCAAAAATATTATCGGATTCAGTCGATATGGATAGTGCACAGCTCGGAAAAAAGAAAAGTGATTCATTGCCATCGCGGGCGTCCTATGGAAAACAGGGCGGATGGGTAAGCATTCTGGTTAATTTTCTGCTTTTTGCCGTCAAAGGTGTGCTGGGTTTTATGACCGGCAGCGTGGCATTGACCGCCGACGCTTTTCACAGCCTGAGCGATATGGGGACCAGCCTCATTGTATTAATTACTTTTTATATTTCTGAAAAACCTTCGGACCGGGAACATCCCTTCGGGCATGGCCGGGCGGAATTCATTTCTGCCATCATCATATCAACCATTCTGGCCATCACCTCATTTGAACTGATGAAATACGGCATTGACCGCATCATACACCCGGTCGTTTTTGTTGCCGAATGGTGGATCATCGGGGTTGTGCTTGCCACGGTAGTCGTGAAAGAATTAGCGGCCAATTTTACCGGTAGATTGTCCGGGAAAATAAAATCCGCGACTTTAAGGGCGGATTCCTGGCACCATCATCTGGACGCCATCACCTCGCTCCTGGTGGTCATTTCATTTATATTCTCCCATTATCATTTTCCTTATCTGGACGGACCGGTCGGCGTGATCATTGCTCTTGTCATTCTTTATTCGGCTTACGGTATTGCAAAAAGTCCCATCGATAATCTGCTGGGGAAACCGCCCGACGAGCAATTGCTCACGCGCATAGAGGAAGTCGCCCTTTCCTTCCCGCAGGTGAGGGGAGTGCACGATATTATTATCCACAATTATGGTGAAATGATGATCATCAGCTTAGACATAGAAGTGGATGAAACGTTGACCTTGATCGATGCGCACGGCATATCGGAGGAAGTGGATGATGCCTTACGCCGGGATCTTAATGCCTACGTGACGGTGCATTATGACCCGGTTATGGCGCGGACGCCGCTTTACAGGGAAATCGAAAAAAAGATTCGGCAGTTCTGCCGGGAGTCTCCGGAATGTGCCGGATTCCATGATTTACGGGTTTACGAACAGGATGAGCAGCTGAGGCTGTTATTTGACCTGGTAATTCGGCAGGAGGCAAAAAAAGGCTCCGATGCCAGGTTGGTGGAAAATTGCAAAACATTTATTGCGAAAAATATTCCGGGCGTCACTGAAATGAATATTAAAGTGGAGCCCAAATTTTCCGTATCCCGAAAATCCCGCAATGATTGATCGAATATTGAGATAGATATTTTGGGAATATGGGCTTTTTCGAATTCCTTGAACAAAATTCCTTTGGTATGGACAGAGGAAAGGCAAGCTCAGATTGCTGACCAGCTTTTCCATATAAAAATCAAATTGAAGTAAATTCTTCCGGATATTACATTTTGAATAAACATGATGTCAGAACAGAGAATGACGGAGTCCCAAAATGAAAACAATATACCTTGATTACAATGCAACCACACCGATTGACCCGCGCGTTGCGGAAGCAATGATGCCATATATTCATCAACATTTCGGGAATCCCTCCAGCACCCATCTGTACGGGGTCAATGCCCGCAAGGCGGTTGAGAATGCCCGGAAACAAATTGCGGATATGCTGGGCGGCAAGGTTGAGGAAATTGTTTTCACCAGCGGCGGCTCCGAATCCAACAACTATGCGATCAAAGGCGCGGCGGAAGCCTACCGGCAGAAGGGAAATCACATCATTACTTCATCGATTGAACATCCGGCCGTGATCGAGGTCTGCATTTACCGGTGGATAAATACGGCCTGGTGGATCCGTTGCAGGTTGAAGAAGCCATTACGCCGCAAACCATTCTGATTACTATTATGCATGCCAACAATGAGGTGGGAACGATTGAACCCATTGCAGAAATTGCTGGGATCGCGCATAGACACAATATCATTATGCATACCGATTGCGCCCAATCGGTGGGAAAGATTCCGGTGCGGGTAGATGATTTAAAAGTTGATCTTCTTTCCATTGCCGGGCATAAGCTGTATGCGCCAAAAGGGATCGGGGCGCTGTATATTCGGTCCAGCGTTCAATTGGAAAAACAAATTCATGGAGCCAATCACGAGATGAATAAACGGGCGGGGACGGAAAACGTGATTGAGATTGCGGGATTGGGGAAGGCGTGTGAGCTGGTTTCTCAAAATCTGGAAGTTTACCAGGAGCATATGCTGAAAATGCGCGACCGGCTGGAAATGAACCTGCAGAGAGAATTTCCGGATATTCATATCAATGGGCATCCTCAAAGCAGGCTGCCCAATACCTCCAGCATCAGCTTTGCCGGACTGGAAGCGAATACCATTTTGTCAGAGCTTGAAGGCGTGGCAGCTTCGGCAGGCGCAGCCTGTCACAGCGACCGGATCGATGTTTCATCCGTGCTGGAGGCCATGAAAGTACCGCTGGAATATGCCATGGGGACGATTCGATTTTCCACGGGACGGTTCACAACCGTGGATGAAATAGATAAGGCTGCTACGGAGATCACGGGGGTGGTCAGGAGGCTTGAGCCTGCCGGTTCAAAAATTTATCTTAATACACGTAAGGATGAAATAAAACTCACCCATTATACTCATGGACTGGGCTGCGCCTGCAAATTGCGCCCGCAATTGCTGGAAGAAGTCATCCGGAAACTCCCGGTGCCCGTAGATGACAATGTGCTGGTTGGCACCGAGACGGCCGATGATGCGGCCGTCTATCGCATTGATGGCAAGACCGCCATCGTGCAAACTGTGGATTTCTTCACGCCTGTCGTGGACGACCCGTTTCAGTTCGGGGCTATTGCGGCGGCCAATTCTTTGAGCGATATTTACGCGATGGGTGCGAGGCCGCTTTTCGCTTTGAATGTGGTTGGCTTTCCGAGCAACCGGCTGCCGGTAGAGGTGCTGGAAGAGATCATGCGGGGCGCCCAGTCAAAAGCGCAGGAGGCCGGAATATCCATAATTGGCGGTCACACAGTCGATGACACAGAACCCAAGTTTGGGCTTGCTGTCACTGGCATTGCGGATCCCGAAAAAATTATCCGAAACAGCGGCGCGCAAATTGGAGATGTGCTCATTCTGACAAAACCACTGGGCACCGGGATTCTCTCCACGGCATTGAAGCAGGGATTATTGGAAAAGGAACAGCAGAGAATGCTGGTGGAAATCATGGGCGCCTTGAACAGGGATGCTGCGGAAGCGATGCAGGAAGTCGGCGTTCACGCCTGTACGGATATTACCGGCTTCGGTCTGCTGGGGCATCTGCTGGAAATGATTAAAGACTCAAATGCAACTGCTTTCATCCAACATGAAAATGTTCCGTTTCTCCCCGGCGTGCAGGAATTATCGGCAGGCAATATGATTCCGGGCGGGACAAGGGATAATTTCAGTTATACAAGTCCCTTCGTTGGTTATGATGAACACATCTCCGAAAACAAAAGACTTATGCTCAATGATGCCCAGACCTCCGGAGGATTACTGATTGCAGTTCGGGCGGACAGAGCGGATAAATTGCTGGAAAAGTTGCATTCCCAAAATATCGGGGAGGTTCGACGGATAGGTGAAATTCGTGAGGCAGGAGAGGCAAAGATAAAAGTTAGCTAAAAAAATACTGACCCCTGAACAGTCTTAACAGAAGTGACCTATGTATGTGATATTTGAAAATCGTATATTTGTCTATTTATCTTCGGGCTGATTTTAATGCCGTAAGACAGATGATAAGATTTAATGTAGCTTTTTAATTAATTTTTTGCTTTATTTGTGACAGAGATATCGTAAAAATAATCACGAGGGGACCTATGATAAAATCAATTTTGGTGGCTGTCGACGGTTCTGCCTTCACGGAAACTGTATTGCAGTATGGGATCCATTTCGCGGAAAAGTTCAAGGCGCATCTCCGGGTTTTGACCGTAATAGATGTCCGAATTTTCGAATGGGCGGTAGCAATTGGTGTGGAGGGATTTGCTCCGGTAATCCCTTCGACCATCTATCAGGAAGAATCTCAAAAACTGCTTGAGCAAAAAGCAGATGAAGTTTTGAAAAAGACTGATAGAATGCTGAGTCAACACAAAATTGATTATCAATTGGATAAGGAAAGCGGTAATCCTGTAGATGTCATATGTGACAAAGCACGTTTGGTGGATATGGTCATCATGGGTGCCAAGGGAGAATTTGCCAAGTGGAGTGATAAAATGATGGGCGCTACGGTGGAGGCAACCTCCCGGCTATCGATTAAACCCATTTTTGTATCGCGGCAAAAATACCGGGATATCAAAAATATTCTTCTCGCTTATGACGGCAGCGAAAACGCCAGCAAGGCTTTGACCCTGGCTGCATCATTTGCCTCCACCCTAAAATTGTCGCTTCATCTGCTGAATGTGAATAGCTCACCGGATGAGGCCAAAATCATGATACAGGAAGCAAAGGAATATCTTGTTTCTTATAATATTCCGAAAATTGAAGAGATTATCATTGAAGGCGATCCGTCGGAAAAAATTGTAGAAGCGGCAAAAGACAAAAATATTGATCTGATTATCATGGGGTCCTACGGACATTCCAGAATCCGGGAAGCCATTCTGGGAAGCACCACGGTGCAGGTGATGCGTCATTCTGATTTACCTATATTAATGGCGCGATAATTCTCCACGGGGCGGGCGACTTAATTTTTTGAAATTGTTTTACCATATATAAATGCTGAGTTATCAGGAAATAATGAATATTCAGCCGGCCCAGATTCGCTGAATGATCGGATATTTGTTTCAAACATACACCTGATGGATTTGCTGTTTGATTTGCATTCCGGGATTGCAGTTCCGGGGTAATCTGCTGAATTTTAAGATTTCCAGGCTTTTTTTGAATAAAGGTCGATTAATTAAATATCAGTCTTTTCTTCAATTTAGATTTGCGGGGGTCAAAATGTCAAATTTTGTAACAACGCTGAACCGCCATATTATCGAGCAGGAAAGAAATTATCCCAAAGCCACCGGCGCTTTTACCGCCCTCTTAACCGATATTGCGCTTGCCGCAAAAATCATATCATTTAATGTGAATAAGGCCGGCCTGATGAATATTATCGGATCAGCAGGGGGCGTAAACGTCCATGGGGAGAAACAACAGAAACTGGATGTCTTTGCGAATGATACGCTGATACGTTCGCTGGTTCATGGGGGACAATTGTGTGCGCTTGCTTCCGAGGAATCGGATGGCATTATACCCATTCCCGATCAATATCCCATTGGAAAATATGTCTGCTGTTTTGATCCCCTGGATGGATCCTCAAATATTGACGTCAATGTCAGTATTGGGACAATCTTCAGTATTTACAGACGAGTCACCCCGGACAGCAAGCCCGGTACGCTGGAGGATTTGCTTCAGCCCGGATATAAGCAGGTGTGCGCAGGATATGTAGTATACGGTTCCAGTACCATGTTTGTTTACACATTTGGCACCGGCGTGTTCGGATTTACACTGGATCCCAGTTACGGAGAGTTTGTCCTGTCCCATGAAAACATCAAAATTCCGAAGAAAGGAAAAATCTACAGCATCAATGAAAGTTATTACGATTATTGGGATGAGGGCGTGAGAAATTATGTGAGATGGGCCAAGAAAGCGGCACCCCATGACGGCCGGCCGTTGAATTCACGGTATATCGGTTCGCTGGTTGCGGATTTTCACAGAAACTTGTTATACGGTGGGATCTTCCTTTACCCGGCGGATAAAAAATCGCCGGAAAGAGAATATGGCAAGCTGCGGCTGATGTATGAAGCCAATTGTCTCGCATTTATCGTGGAACAGGCGGGCGGAAGGGCTACAGACGGTCGCCAGCGTGTTATGGATATTCAACCGACGGGACTCCATCAGCGAACCCCCCTTGTTATCGGCAGCGAGGAAGACGTGTTGATTGCCGAGGATTTTATTCAGGGAAAAAGAAAAGAATAATAATCCGGCAATATCTGCAAAATTCTTTTTGACTTGATTTTAAAAAACAGCAATACTTATTATATCTGGCAGTGAACAAGGAATATAAGGAAAAGGAGATTGAATGGCTGGCAAAAAACGTATCGTATTTGTTTCGGATAAAAATTCCTGCAGGAGCATTATTGCACAGGCACATGCCTTACATCTGGGTTTTGATAAAGTTGATGCGCAAAGCTTTGGTCTGGAACCAAATAGAGTGCATTATCTTGTTGCTGAGGTGCTGCGTGAAAAAGGGATTGATATGAATTTTTTCTTTTCAAAAGCCTGGGAAGTGGTAGAGCATCAGCGATTTGATATTTTCGTGGCAATGAATCCTTCAGTGAAGGAAGAATTGCCTGCGATTTCATATGATTATCAGGTCATTGAATGGAATTTTGAAGATCCCACCCGGAAACAGATATCCGAAGAGGAAATGAAAAAAGAAATAGAGAAGTTGAGCGGAGAAATAGAACAACGGGTCAAAGAACTGATTGAAGGTCTTAATTAGAGCACAACCAGGTTTGATAAACAGAAAATTACTGTTATAAAGTTAACACCGGAATAAAGTTTTTATCATTTTCAGGATGCGAGCCGCGAAAAAGTGGAGAGATATCGGTTTTCCAGCGCATCCAGCTCATGTTCGCGAAGCTGCAATTTTTTGAGCTGGGTATATAAAGAAGACTTTAATTTCCTGTGATATTTGATCTGCTCTTCGCCGCCCATTAGTGAAATGGTTCTGCATATTTCTCTGTAATTGTTGTCGTATGCTTTTCTAATGTCCTTCAGGTTCATGATATCCCCATAAAATTTAATTCATCATCAAAATAAAAGAATCATCATCACCTGATTTGACAGAACTAACACTTTATTAAAAATTATTACAAATTAATTCAATTTTATATTTATATTTCTGAAACTTGAATCCGATAATGCAAAATATAGCGGATGCATGATTATTAATGATTTGTCGTGTTATATTATTTTATTATAATATGTTAGACGAAAAATATATCCTTGTAGTTGAAGATGATTTTGATTTGCTCTGGCTGATCAAACGTATTCTCTCCATGAATGGATTCCACGTTTTGACGGCAGTCACAGGAGAGGAGGCTATCAATAATTTTTCCCGCAATTTATTCAATATTCAGGCAATTATTCTCGATCTTTCCCTGCCTGATAAAAATGGTAAATCAATCTGCAGGGAATTCATGAAAGTTGCACCCGAAATCCCCATCGTAATCACCACCGGATTTGAAGACCGGACACAAAAAAAGGAATTGGAAGAAATGGGAGTGCGGGGTTATCTCATCAAGCCTTTTGACATCATGCATCTCGTTCAATTTGTTTCCCAAATTATCTAGACGACTATTTCTTTATTGATTTTTTCCGATTTGTTGCTCAACTTTGGAATGGAAGCAGAAGGCAATGATGTTTTATTGGAATGTGTCTATTTCTAATTCAAAAATATCAAAGGGGGTATCAAATGGAAAAATTGCTAAAAAGCCTGGTAGCCATTGAAGAAGCCTGTGCGGAGGCATTTAATAAAAATGCTGTCAACCGGATACTCGAATATTTCGATACCGATATTTCAGGTTTTTCTTCGACAACCCATGACCGTTTTCAGGGGAAAGATGAATTGCGTAAAACCTTTGAGTACTATCTCGCCGAGGCGGACAATTCAACATATGAAATTATGGAACCTGAGATTATGCAATTTGGTGATATTGCTGTATTGTCTTTTTACTGGAAAGTGAAACTTGAGCGCGGTGGAAAAGTGAAAGAAGTCCCAGGTCGCGGAACGCACGTTTACCGCCGTTCCGGGGATGAGTGGAAAATTGTGCATGAGCATTTTTCGCGCTCCCATTAAAAATTGAGAGACGAATTATTTTGCCGGATTTTTCGAAATGTGATAAGGAAGCGTCATTGGTTTGAAAAAACAGATTCCAACGGAAAACAGAAATAGATTTAAAAAGATTATAATTCTTCAAACTGCTTTTATCGGTGATGTGATATTAACAACGCCACTGATTCACGTAGTCAAGGAGCTTATGGATTTTTGATAAACGAGGTAAGGATCGTGGACTATTTGGACTGTGGCGATTATCCCGCAAGATTAGGGCCGAGAAGTATGATCTGGCAATTGTGCCGCACCGTTCTATCCGAAGCGCTTTGCTGATTTACCTGGCAGGCATTCCTGTCCGCATCGGGTTCGACAGTAGCGCCGGAGCCAGATTTTTTACCCATCGGGTCCATTATGAAAAGAATATCCATGAAATTGAGCGGAATCTGAAACTGCTGACGCCGCTGCAAATTTATAAAAACGGCCGAGAATTACCTGATTTATTCATTAGGGATAATGATGCCGAAGCGGTAAATGAGTGGCTGAGCCGGAATAAAATTTCAGAGCAAAAAAATATTGTGGCTTTTGCGCCCGGTTCGGTTTGGCCTACAAAGCGCTGGCCGGCCGTATATTGGGGAAAGCTGATCGATAAATTTGCAGAAGAAGGATATGAGGTCATATTAATTGGCTCAGCGCAGGACAGTTT
>JARRQT010000190.1:0-7023 GCA_037381445.1 Calditrichia bacterium | reverse complement strand
TATTTCCGGACCCGGTTGCCCCGTGTGCGTAACGCCTAATCATTACCTGGATCATGCCGTCGCCATTGGGCGTCTGCCGGAGGTCATTTTGACCACCTTCGGGGACATGATGCGGGTCCCCGGTTCCAGCAGCAGCCTGGAAAAGGAGAAGGCCGCCGGACGGGACATCAGGGTGGTTTATTCCACCATGGACGCGCTGCAGATTGCGCAGCAGAATCCCGCCAAACAGGTGGTGTTTCTGGGGGTCGGTTTCGAGACGACCGTTCCGACCATTGCTTCCTCCATTTTTATGGCACAGCAGAAAAATATCAATAATTTTTCCGTCCTCTCGGCAAATAAGACCATGCCATATCCCATGGAGGTGCTGGCCTCGGGGGAGGAGGTCAAACTGGACGGCTTCATTTGTCCGGCCCATGTTACCGCGATTATTGGGGCAAAATCCTATGAATTTCTTGCGGAAAAATACGGCAAGGCCTGCGTGGTGGCCGGTTTTGAGCCTGTCGATATTCTGCAGGGAATTCTCATGCTTCTTCAGCAGATCAAGCAGAAGAATCCCCATGTGGATAACCAGTACAGCAGGGTTGCCACATGGGAAGGGAATCCCCAGGCGCAGAAAATAATTGCCAAAGTGATGCGGCCCTGCGGCGCGGAATGGCGGGGAATAGGCTGGATTCCCGACAGCGGTCTGGAAATCAGGGAGAAATACAAAAAATATGATGCGGCGCAGCGCTTTGCGGTGGAAGTGGAACCCACCCGCGAAAATCCCGGCTGTATTTGCGGTTCAGTTATGAAAGGTGTCAAAAAGCCGTTTGAATGCAAGCTTTTTGGAAAGGTATGCACGCCGGAAAATCCCATCGGTTCCTGCATGGTTTCCAGCGAAGGCACCTGCGCCGCATATTATAAATATGACCGGATCTGAAGTCTAGTTGTTTTAAACCCGGAATGTTGGAAATAATATGATTTTACTACAGCATAAAAACGGAATGGTCAATTATGAAAAATGATAAAATTCTACTTTCCCACGGCAGCGGCGGTAAACTCTCCCAAAGCCTTATCGAAGATGTTTTTCTGCCCATCCTGCAGAACTCACTGCTGGCGCCGCTCGATGACGGAGCGGTCTTTAATATTCAGTCCGAAAATCTTGTGATGACTACCGATTCCTACGTCGTAGATCCCATCTTCTTTGCCGGGGGCGATATCGGAAAACTGGCGGTTGCCGGGACGGTAAATGATTTGTCGGTGATGGGAGCTGTTCCCCGCTACCTGAGCCTTGGATTCATCATCGAGGAAGGTTTTTCGGTTGCGGATTTACAGAGAATACTGGCATCGGTAAAAGACACCTGCGAGGCGGCCGGCGTCAACATTGTTACCGGTGATACCAAGGTTGTTCCCCAGGGTTTGATGGACAAGATTTTTATCAATACCACAGGGATCGGGGAATTGTTCAATAACTTCAAAATGACGCGCCAGATACAAAAGGGCGATAAAATAATTATCAACGGCACGATCGGCGACCACGGCACCACCATCATGGCGAACCGGGAAGGACTGAAAATGCACAGCCAGCTAAAATCAGATTGCGCGCCTCTGAACGGGCTTATACACAGCCTGGATGAACTGGCAGATCATATTCATCTGATGCGGGATCCCACCCGGGGCGGCGTCGCGACCGTACTCAATGAAATGGTTGAGAAGTCTGAACTGGGCATAGTGCTGCAGGAAGACGCATTTCCGGTCCGGGATGAAGTCCGCGGTTTATGCGAAATACTCGGTCTTGATCCCTTGTATATTGCCAATGAAGGCAAGGTGCTGATTGCTGCCGGGGAGAGTGTGGCGGATGAAATTCTTCGTAAAATAAAAACGCACCCCCTGGGTGAAGAGGCCTGTATTATCGGGGAAGTGACGGAGGAGCATGCTGGGAGAGTGGTGCTGGAAACCGGTTTTGGCAGCCGAAGGATCGTCGATATGCTGACGGGCGAGCAATTGCCCCGCATCTGTTGATTTGTCAATAGTTGAAAAAAATTAAAAAATATTTTCAGGAATAAGAATATTTTTATCCTGCCTGGCATTTTGCCTTCCACCACGCTGAATTGTAATAAGCTGTTTAATAAATACTTACGTTTCGTTTGCAGACAGTGCATCATTGTTTTCTCCGACGGCACAATACTTGCTGAAATTAAAGTGATAGAGTGAAAAATCGGGGAAACAATGAAGAGAAGAAGAATTCTGGTGGCTGATGGTGATAAAGATGTCGGCTGCAGTATCACAGAATGTCTAAAGGAGGATTATGATGTTTTCTGGGTGAGTGATGGCAAAGCGATCCTTCCCACCATCTCCAATAAAAAAATCGAACTGCTGCTGACAGATATTGACATTCCCAATATTTATATTTATAGTTTGCTCAATCAGATCAAAGAGACTTCACCCGATTTACCAATTATCATTATGTACGTTTACTGCGATTGCACCCAGGAAATGGAGGATACTATTCGCAAGATGTCCGATGCCATTTTCCTTAAGCCTTTCGATATGCAGGAACTTAAGAAAAGGATTGATCATCTATTATCAGAATTTCCGGTACATGCAGCCGGAGCGCCTGGTTTTTAACGTGATATTTCTTCGCTTCATGCACGAATATTATTATGCACATCTCTGATTCTTTTGGTTCTTTTAAAATTGCCCGGCATAGGTTGAGAACAATTTCATTTAAAAAAGATTTTTTATTTGATTTATTAATTTTTAATTCGTAAAATCTATTGGATTAAAAATCAAGAAAATATATTTCATTTCTCAAAAATAATCAAAGCGTAAGCTGAAAAATTATTTTTGCACATGGACAGGTGGGACATTTATATAAGAGAAATATCGGGCACATAAAAAAGTGCGGATTACTCTTAACAATTGAAAATCGATATATTTTTTTATCAGAAACAAAATACATTCGGCTTCTGTTAAAAGGGAAAATGGGATTATATTTGCAGGTTTTTAAACCAAGGGTGTGCGTTAAAATAGAAGTATATAGAGATCTATGGGGATTACATCCGGTTTTAGGTGTAATGGGATCTTTGAAAGAGGGGCAGCTGTAATTTAGCGAAGGGTTGCTCATGAAAGCGCAGGGAATGGCATAGAAGCAGTTTAGGTTTTCCCTGCAAGATCAGGCACACAGGGCTGTGGAAAATGGGTTTCCTTCTTCAACGGCGAAGGGTGTTATTTAATCATTACATCCGCCCGCTTGCTGCACTTCTTAAGCGATTTATTTATTTTAACTTTCCCCTCTTTGAATATTGTTAATCAGCGTTTTAACGCGCAGCAGCTTAAACATAGAGCGTTTATTTTATTGAAGGTTAATGTTATCAAATGACAAATTAAATTTCTCAAATAGAGCAAGAAAAAAAGGTCAAGTTTGTCAGAAAGAAAAACGACTCCGGGAAAATGGAATTGGATTTAAACACCGAGAAACTGGTTCGCCTGAGCGTGGCGGGAGAGATTGATCATCCGACCCTTCGTAAAACGGGATATGTGATAGATTCCCGGGGAAGGGCGGAAGTGTTCCCCAGTGTGGGCGGGATCAGCTACAATATCAGGATTGGGCAACCAGCTACCGGCTGGATGGCCGATCACGTGGAACCGGGCGCGAGCATCATCAATACCGGGAAAGCAGCGGGGGAATATTCGCCCAACGGGGCCCTGAATGTGCTGGCCTGCATAGGAAACCGGGCGCAGATTATCTCCGGGGAAGCGAAAGGTGCGCTGGGCTATGTTACCGGAAAACACGGCGGGATCGATCATGTCATGATTGATTTTGAGAATGACATTCTGGAATCGCTGAATATCGGTGATAGAATATTGATCAAATCATTCGGCGTTGGCCTGCGGCTACAGGACTATTATCCGGAGATTCTGGCATTTAATATTGATCCCGGTCTCCTTCTCAAACTTCATCTTAAAAAAGGGAAAAAATTAGGTGTGGGAGTTACCCATTTGATTCCGGCAAAACTGATGGGTGCCGGGATCGGTAACATTTCGGCCCACTCCGGCGATTATGATATCCAAATTTTTGATGAGAGGGCTGTTAAAGAATATAAATTGAATGATTTAAGGTTTGGCGATATCGTGGCGATAATAGATTCAGATTCATCCTACGGCTGGATTTACCGGGAAGGAGCAATAACCATCGGTGTCGTTGCCCATTCGAACAGTGTGATATCCGGTCACGGACCTGGTGTGACCACTATCCTGACTTCACCGGACGGGAAAATTGAACCACTCATCGATCCGGATGCAAATCTGAGGAGCTATTTATATTAAGATGAGTTACCTGAGCCACTATAAGTGCGTGAAATGCAATAAGGTTCACAGCTTGATTGACGAGCCCCTGTATTGCGAAGACTGCGGGCACCTGCTGTTTGCGGAATATGATTTGTACCGGGCGCGGAAAGAGTGGTATCAAAAGAAATTTGAGGACGGATCGTCCATCTGGAAATACAGGGAATTGCTTCCCGCTGTCCCTCAGGGAAAAGTGGTTTCCCTGAATGAAGGATTAACGCCATTTCTAACACTGCAGCATGTCAGCAACAGGCTGGGGGAACAGCTTTACGTCAAGAATGAAGGGGTGAATCCCAGCGGGTCCGTCCGTGACAGGGAAATGAGTGTTCTATTTACAGCGTTAGGGGGACGGCTGGACAACGGTATATTAATTAACGGGACTCCCAACAGCGCCATCTCAGCAGCGGGATATGCGGCGCGGTGCGGAATCTCCTGCTATGCGCTGCTTCCCAACAGCGTTCCCCTGCAATTCCTGGGAGAATTAAATTCATATGGTGTTAAATCGGTGCTTTATAAATCTGGGAAATATCGGGAAGAACTGGAAAAAAATATACTCAGAGAAAAGAAACTAATTAAAGCCGATGCCGTTTCCACTCCTTTCCGGATTGAAGGTGCCAAAACAATTTTGTTTGAAATTTGGGAATTCTTTAAAGGGGAACTGCCGGACTATATTTATGTTCCTTTGGGAACCGGCATTACTCTGGTCGGGATTTGGAAAGGGCTGAATGAGTTAAAACAACTTAACTGGATTCGACCGCCGTTCCCGCAAATTATTGCGGTGCAGAGTTCCAAAAGCCGGCCCTTGCTCAAAATGATGGATCCGGATCATGCAGGAAACGGAATTTCAGAAGATACTATTGCCGTGGAAATGAATGTCGAGCAACCCGCCGAAGCGGACCTGATTGCGACAATTATCCGCGAAGAGAATTGGGAGGTCCATTCGGTTGATGATCAGAATATTTTAAAAACACGGAAACAAATCGCTGAAGATGAAGGTATCTTACTTTCACCGGAGTGTTGTGCAACAATCAACGCCTATTTGAGTTTAAAAAATAAACCAACGATAAAAAGTAACCACAGGGTAGTGTTCATTAATCCGGTTCACGGATCGAAATACGTGCAATCAATTGGTTTTTTAGGTAATTGACAATATTTGACAGGAGATAAAAATGGCACAGTATGAAGTGACGCTGGTTGCAATCGATATCAGGAAATGGGACCTGGAATCCCAGCGCCTGAGCTTGACAACCTATTTTGTCATGGATGATGAAGAAAAGACACACATGTTTGAGTTATCAATCATTCAGCCCCCCGAGATGGTAGAAGAGTTTTTGGGGAAGATACGTGTGGGTTGTGAGCAAAAAATGAGAAATGGCGGGGTAACCGACGAGCAGATCAACATCACCCTTCCAAACGAGACCTACCTCCGCCAGAAATTATATAATTATTTCAAGCGGATTCTGCTGGAATTGAATAATCCCAAGCGGAAAAAGGGACAGTCAAAAATGATCTTCACCACCCACATGGATGTTTACAATGAAAATCAGGATGTATCGTTCCTGCCTCAGATCATTCAGTTCTTTGTGGTCCTGAACTGGGCCCGCAAATACTACGAGAAAGAAGATTATCAGCGGGCGGTTGAACCTTTGCGCAAACTGGTGAAAATCAAACCTGATTTCGGGTTAGGGTATAAATGGCTGGCGCGATCACTTAAGAAAATCCGCAAATATGAAGACGCCACGCGGTTTTATGAAAAATATGCGGAAGTGGACAATTCAACGGACGCATGGCTGGATCTGGCAAAATCGTATCGGAAAGGCAAGATATTTGACAAATCCGAACAGATCTATCAGGATATTATGAAAGAGGAGCCAGAGAACAAAGAAGCCCGCATCGGGATGGCACAGATAAAATTCGCCCGTAATGAACCCGACTTTTTGAATATTCTGGATGACCTCTATAAAGAGGATCCCGACTGGCTCAAAAAATGGCTGGGGGAGGAATTTAATTTCCGGATCTATGCCTCTCCCAAGACGCCGTTGACGCCCATTCAGGCTTCCAGCTACCTGGGATACGACAAAGTGTTTGAGCTGACCCAGCATGCGTTCCGGAATGAGGTTCCGTCTCATTTCAATCCGTCACGGGCCCGCATGAGCTTTTACAAGGAAGAACTGGATAACTGGGCGCTGGTCATGAACCGGTTCTCAGTGGGAAGCGAGGAAATTGTGCTCCATCCGGAGAATATTTCATTGGAAACGGTCAAGCCGATAGAGGTAAATGTGAATGAAGATGACGGTGAAGGCGAAGAGAGTGAAAAAGAATTGAAAGAGCCCACTCGTCCGGTGAAGAGAAGCACAAAGGTTGAAGAGATTCTGCGGAAAATCCGGGAATCCCGCGCCGAAGCACAGGCCCGTGCCGCCAGGGCGGCAGGCGGCGAACAGGCTCCAGCAGCCGCGGCGGATAGAGAAACCGCACAGGAAACCACCGAAAGGGAAACGGTTGAAGAGAAGGCGAAACCGGTAAAACGCCGGGGCAGACCGCCCAAGAAACAGACCGAGGCGACCCGAACCAGCAAGCCTGCGGAAGAGCCGGAGCGCGCGGAAAAGCCCAAGCGCCGCCGGGGCAGACCGCCAAAGAAAAAGACCGCCGAATCGGATGAGCAGTCTGATAATACGAATGAAAATCCTCCCGGGGAGG
>JARRQT010000189.1:0-7705 GCA_037381445.1 Calditrichia bacterium | reverse complement strand
GAGAAATTCTTCAAGCGGGAGTTTTACGTGATGATGCTGGAAGAGCAATTACGCAAAAATCGTTTTCTTTCAAGAATCGGGGCATATTCCGTCAATCCGGAAAATCCGGTGAGCACATTAAGATCACTCCGTTACACATGGTCTCTGCTGCAGAAAGACAGCCGCCCTGCCCCGCTGGTATGCATTTTCCCGCAGGGGGAATTAAAACCGTGGGCATTGCGTCCTCTGGATTTCCGGAACGGGCTGGAATGGATCATGAACTGCCAGCATTCTCCGATCTCGGTGCTGCCGATGGCCATCAGGGCGGAATTTACCGATCAGCAGCGGCCGGCCGCTTTTCTGATGTTCGGAAAAGTGTGTGAATTCAATAATGACAGCTTTCCGGGAATGCAGGTGCTTGAGAAAGAATTCGGCCAGTTGCTGTCCCGGCTGGAAATGAAGGTGATCGCCAACGGAGCATTCGTCCCTGTTCTCAAAGGCTCATCTTCAATTAATGAGACATATATCCGGTTCAGAGAAAGACTCTTTTTCAGAAAAAGAAAATCAATGCAGTCAGAAAATTTTTTGGAACATGATGAAAAGACGAACGACGGGAATTCGACTCATTTCTCTGGCCGATATGCGGACAAAGGAGAAGTGCAAGTGAGGAACTTGAATAAACAGAAGGTATAATCATTGATGGCACTGGCAGTTTTGCTGGTTGTATCCCATCTTAATATTTTTGCCGGTCCGGAACTGAAAAAATCATTTCCCCTGAGGCGGTACCCGCTGGTTTCCATACTCATCCCTGCCAGAAACGAAGCAAGAAACATCGCGGACTGCCTGGAAGGGCTGCTTCAGCAGAGCTATCAGAATATGGAAATCCTGTTGCTGGATGATGAATCTTCGGATAACACGGCGGATATTGCCAGATCCTACTGCCGGAAAGACCGGCGCATCAGGTTGATTGAGGGCCGGCCGTTGCCTTCAGGCTGGACGGGAAAGAACTGGGCCTGCCATCAGTTGAGCCAGCATGCCGGCGGGGAAATTCTTATTTTTACCGATGCCGACAACCGCTATCATCCCCGGGCTGTTCACAATACCCTGGGATGGATGCAGCATTATCGATTGGGAATGTTGTCTGCGTTCCCGCAGCAAATTACCAAAACCTTCGCGGAGAAGTTGGTTATCCCGGTGATTGATATCCTGCTCTACACGCTTCTGCCGTTGTGGAAGACCTATCGCTCCGCCCGTTCCTCGCTCGCCGCGGCCAATGGCCAGTGGATCGCCTTCACCCGTGACGCTTATCAGCACATCGGCGGGCATCGTGCGGTGAAGAACTGGATGGTTGAAGATATTGAGCTGAGCCGCCGGGCGAAAAGCTACCGCCTGAATATCCTCACCCTGGCAGGAACGGGTATAGTATTCGGGCGGATGTACCGATCCATTGGCGAAATATGGAATGGGCTCTCCAGGAGTTTATTTGGGCTGGTTTCCTACCGGTCGTATTTATTTTTCGCTATTCTGACTTCTTTTTTTCTCATCAGCGTGCTGCCTTATCTTCTGTTGATTATTCCCGGATGGCTGCCATTGACGGCGGCCGCGATCGCTCTCAATTTGTATCTCCGGCTTATATTAGCCATCAAATACAGGCATCATCTGTTGGAAAGTGTCATATTTCATCCGCTTGCGGTTTCATTTGTCATTGCCATTGGAATCAATTCATTTCTTCAAATCAAACAAAACAGGGTCTTCTGGAAAAATCGGCAAATCACTACTCAAACTTTGAATCTCAGGAATAAGAGCTGGAACCATCGAATCCAATCGAATACCAAGGAGGCAATTGATGAATTTTTATAATATAAGCTGGCTGGCAATCTTTATCGCCGGAGGGATCTGTCTCGGTCTTCTGGCATTAGGGGATGGAGGTCACTTAACGCTTTTAACGGTTAATCCTCTTCTTTTAAATCGCGTGCTCCTGGGTCTGGAAGAAAAGGTTGCTCATAACGATTACGGTTCACCCCGGCCTGCTCTAAACCCAGCCAAAATATGAGTGGAGAGTTATGTCAACAGCAAGTTCGGGAAATAATGTCACCGCGAGAGAAAGAATAGCGGCTCTTCCCTATTTGAAAGCCGGATTGCTCTACCTGGTATTGGCCGCCGGCGGGGTATGGCACGTTTTGGGAATGTTCCAGACAATCATGCGCATCACCGCCGCGCCGGTTATTATCGGTTTGGGAATCTGGCTTTTTGCAGAACATCTTCGGCGACTGTCCGTTCAGGAATTCATCGGCCAACCCGGCACTACTGCCGCATCTTCCGGAATTTTTATCCAATGGGGACTAATCACCATTCTGGGAAGCATCTTCCTGGAATGGCTCGGTGTAAAAACCGGCGTTATCTTCGGCGAATATGCTTACGGTGAAACCCTTCCCCCGTTCATCGATTCCGTTCCGCTGGCCATTGGATTCGCCTGGCTGGGAATGCTGCTGGCCTCCGCCGCGATATCGCAAAGGCTTCTGGGCGACTGGTTTTTTGAGCAAGCCATTTTCTCATCGTTGATAATCGCGGGATTTATGACAGTCTTCGACGTCTTCATGGAGCCGGCAGCGGTGGCCCTGAATTACTGGAGCTGGTCTGGGGAAACAGTTCCCGTTCAGAACTACATTGCCTGGTTTCTTATCAGTTTCTTTTTCGCATGGCTGGCCATCCGCTTAAAAGTATTCAGGGTGAAGATCCCGGCTCTGGCATTTCATGCGTATCTCGCCCAACTGCTCTATTTTGTTCTGATCTATTTCAAATGAAAGGAATATATGAAGAAGCCATCCAAATCCGATAATATTAAAGGAATCAGCATTGCCCTGCTGGTTATTATTTTATGGGGAGCCAGTCTGATCGGATTGCTGGCGCTGAACGCAACCGGACTTCCTGTTGTCCTGATCATTCCTGCCATGCTTTTGCAGACCTTCCTTTATACGGGACTTTTCATTACGGCACATGACGCCATGCATCGCACCATTTTCCCCCGCAGCCGGAAGATTAATAATGCCATTGGCAGCCTTGCCGTCAAACTGTATGCGCTGTTTTCCTATTCCAAACTACTGGAAAAGCACTGGGCGCACCACCGCAATCCTGCCAGCAGGGATGATCCCGATTTTCATGACGGGCAGCATCGCGATTTTTTCCGATGGTATTTTCATTTTATGCGGGGATACATTACCTGGAGGCAGATTCTGGGAATGGCAATCGCCTTTAACCTGTTTATTTATGTTTTCAATGTCCCCACCATTAATCTCATTTTGTTCTGGATTGCGCCTTCCCTTTTAAGCACGGTCCAGCTTTTCTATTTCGGGACCTATCTTCCGCACCGGGAATCAGAAGCGGGCTATAAAGACCAGCACCGCACGCGCAGCAATTATTACGGCGTGCTCTGGTCCTTCCTCACCTGCTATCATTTTGGATACCACTGGGAGCACCATGAATATCCCTATGTCCCCTGGTGGCGGCTTCCCGCAGTGCGGCGGCAGGTAAGCATTTCTTCCCGCTCACCGGAAATGCCGGCATCGGAAAAGCGTCGATGAAATTCCGGGCTCCGGCGATGCGCATTTCTCAAGGATTTTCTGAAATATTTTTCTGCACGGTAAAAACATTACCATGCAGAAAATATCTCATCTCAAATTTAAAATAATAGTTTACCTGTTCATTTTCGGAACCGGCCCCAATACCTGGTCAATGGTCATGAATTTGATGGGACCCAGGTTCAGCGCTTTGACTTTTTCAGCAATCGCCTTTCGATCGCCCACAATCACAACATCCATTTTATCGGGAATAATGTACTTATCCGCGGCCTGCTGAACACCCTTGTCCGTGACGCCCAGAATATGCTGAATATAATCGTTGAAATAATTATCCGGCAGTCCGTAAAAGACCAGCTCGGAAAGCTGGTTAGCGATACTGGAGACCGTCTCGAAATTTTCCGGGAATCCCAGAGCCACGTAATTTTTGGCCCGGTCCAGTTCATTTTCCGGTACCGGCATGCGGATACCGTTCAATTCATACATAAACTGGTATAGCGCGCTGTCCGTGACAGCGGTCTGCACTGCAGAAGCCGCGATAAACGGTCCGGGCAATTCCCGGAAATAAAAGCGCGAACCGGCGCCATAGGTGTAGCCGTGCACTTCGCGCAGGTTCTGATTCAGACGGGAGGTGAACGAACCGCCCAGAATGGTATTCAATACCACCAGATCGTAATATTCATCCGTCAGTCGCGGCGCGCCAATACTGCCGATGCGTATCTCGGACTGGGGCGCACCGGCTTTATCCACAATGTAAATCCGGCGCTTTTTCACCGCATGAATAGGCGGCAGCTCCGGCGCAGGTATTTTGCCTGATTCCCATTTTCCGAATGCTTTTTCCAGTTTGGGCTGAATCGTTTCCTGATCAATATCCCCCACTACAACGATATCCGCGTTGTTGGCGCGAAAGTAAGTGGAATGGAAATTTTTCAGATCCGCCACCTGAAATGAGCGGATACTTTTCTCTGTTCCGATGGCGGGCCGGCCATAAGGGTGCTTTTCGCCATACAGTTCGTTATTCAGCAGAACCGAGGCGATCACCCGTGGCTCATCATGCCACTGGATAAGCGTTGTGAGCAGGCTGGTGCGCACCCGCTCCAGTTCTTCCGCCGGAAAAGTGGGACGCAGAACCATGTCCGAAAGCAGCACCATCGCCGAATCCAGCTTGCTCAAAGGCGTATGAAGCGCAATGGTGGTGGTGTTGAAACCGGCCCGGGCGAACAAATCAGCTCCCAGAAAATCAACGGCATCGGCAAATTGCAGCGCATTTCTGGAACCCGCGCCCTCATCCAGCATGCTGGCGGTGATGCTAGCCAGCCCGCTTTTTTGGGGGGTGTCCATCACAATGCCGGCCTTGACGATAACATATATTTCCACCAGCGGCACCTTGTGCTGCTGCATCATGGTCACCGGCACTCCATTGGACAGTTGAAAATGCTGCACCGCGGGCAGTGTAAGAGTTAGAGGCGGTCCCGGTTGAGGCGGTTCGCTGCGGCTGACTTCCTGCGACTGAAGCGGATAGGCCGCCAGTGAGAAAAGGACTGACGCCAGCAGGATGAACCTGACATGTTGAAGATGAGAAAAACAAAAATGCTGCAGAATGACTTTTCTGATATTATTTGATTTTAGTATTGTTTTCATGGTTTACATGCCTCCCCTGTTTGCGGTGGCTGCCAGATCTTTTTTACCAATGGGAACGATGCTCAAAACCACCCGGCCGTCATTGCGCAGATAATTCCGGGTCAGTGACTGCACATCTTCGGGGGCGGTTGATTTGTAGCGGGAGAGATCTTCATTAAAATAGCCGGGATCACCCGTATAAAAATAGTAGTTATTCAACTGGTCGGCAATGCCTCCGAAACCGCCGATCCGCTGCAAACGGTTCAGGAAGCCGGCTTCATACTGGTTGATAGACCGCTGAACCTCGCGAGCGGATGGGGCCGTTTCTTTCAGACGGTCAATTTCCTCCTGAATTACCGTTTCCAGTTCGGTGAGGGTATGGCCGGTGCGCGCCGTGGCAATGATTTCGAATTCCGAGGCAAGCTTACCGGATGACTGGAAAGCGGTCACATCCTGGGCGATCTGCATGTCATACACCAGCCGCTTATACAGGCGGGAATTTTTGCCGCCCGCCAGCACACTGGCCAGAATATCCATCTGCGCGTCTCCCGGATCATAATAGGGCGGTGAAATCCAGACCATATAGAGGCGCGGAA
The DNA here is from genome assembly GCA_037381445.1 of Calditrichia bacterium. Classification (GTDB taxonomy): domain Bacteria; phylum Calditrichota; class Calditrichia; order RBG-13-44-9; family RBG-13-44-9; genus JARRQT01. The sequence goes on along the minus strand of JARRQT010000189.1, from coordinate 1,935 downwards.
GCTGGACGCGGTCCTCCATAACCAGCCGTTTCTCTTCCGTCAGGTAGGGCATGGCGGCGCTCAGCGGCGCCACCGGCGGTCCGGCGGGAATATTCCCGAACCATTTTTCTACCAGCGCCCGGGTTTTTGCTGGATCAATATCGCCGGCAATTGACAGGCTGGCATTGTTGGGACCATAATATTTTTTGAAAAAATCCACCACATCCTGGTAATTAGCCGCCTGCAGATCCTTCATATACCCGATGGTGGGCCAGTGATACGGGAAATCCGGCGGGAAAAGCGTAGAATCAATTAAAATTGAGGCCATGCCATAGGGGCGGTTTTCGTAGGACTGGCGACGTTCGTTCATCACCACCTCCCGCTGCAGATTTACTTTTTCAGGCGTCATGGACGGAAGCAGAAATCCCATGCGGTCCGATTCCAGAAACAGCGGCAGTTGCAGGGCATTGGCAGGAGCATTCTCCCAGTAATTGGTGCGGTCGGAATTTGTGGAACCGTTGTTCTCTCCGCCCGCGGCTTCCAGCCATTCGTCGAATTTTCCCTCCGGCACATGCTGCGAACCCTCGAACATGATGTGTTCAAAAAGATGGGCAAAACCGGTCCGTCCCGGTTTTTCGCGTCCGGAACCCACATGATACCAGATATTGACCGTCACCAGCGGCAGGGAATGGTCCTCGTGCAGAATCACATTGAGCCCGTTCGCCAGCTCAAACTGGCTGTAGGGAACATTCAATGGAAGATCCTGCGCGACAAGGCCGCCGCAGATGAGCAACAGCAGAACTAGCAGAACTTTCATGACTGGCTCCTTATTTTGAATTGAAAATATTTTCCACTACTGTCAACACAGACTTTCGGCATACTGATATGAGAGGAACAAACGCGGGCAAACAGATTATTGTCACGAGTTTTGAGTGGAGAAAAAATCACCCTGCCCGCTTTCCACAATTAAGCGAATATAATTCACGTTTATCCAAAAAATAACTGCTGCCCAAAATACTTCCTTCCTCCCGGCCAGCTTAATATAAAACGGCAAAATACATTTTCCATCACTTAATTTTGTAATATGATGCAGTTATGTGAAAAAGTTGCAGGCGGGTGTATCCCCGTTTCAAATGATGCAGGGCTAGAAAGAGCAGAAATTGCGCAGTTACTTAATCGTGGAATTAAAAAATAGTCCCGGCAGGCGCTGTCGGGCGGCGCAGGGAGTTCCGGAGATAACCGGCGACTTTTTCAAAACGGCTTCGCTGGATCAAATAGCAGACACCAAGCGCAGCAAGAACCAGTAGAATTATCGCCCAAAAATATCCTGAAAACAGTACAAAAATGCCCCACAATAGGACCACAACGAATTCTGTCCAGTAGAGTTTTCCTTCCACCAGGAGGGTATTTGAAATTGGATCAAGCCTGATATAACCCCGCATGACCGGCGTGTAACCGAACAGGCGGAATTCGAAGAATTTTTCCCTAAAGGCATATTCCCCGGTTCCCAGTTTCAGGAACACCAGGGAAGGTCCCAGTTTTCCCCTGAATTCGGCATCCAGAGCGGCCAGATCGAGATGGGCGGGGATCGATTTGCCGGGGATGATAGTCTGACGGAAAACGGTCAATCCGCTCCGATAATAGGCCCGATTTGCAGAGAAAATCATAAACGCCTCCCAAAGAAAAATTACTGCAAACAAAATGACCAGCAATAAAATCAGGTTTTCGGGCACAAGCGCTCCCCATTGGTATTTTGCATTCCACAGTCGCTGAAATTCTATTGCTGGTTCACCGAATCAATCCGATGGTAAAGATGAGCGCCTGATCGTTATAATCATTCAGGGTATAGGCCCAGGAAAGATTGACCATAAGCTGCAGATTATAGGTTCTGAAGGCCAGCAGTCCGCCATTGGCAATCAATTCAAAACCGTCGCCCCTCTTTTTCTCCTCAGGCTG
>JARRQT010000188.1:0-20935 GCA_037381445.1 Calditrichia bacterium | reverse complement strand
ACGAAAAAGGGTTATTTCGAATTGGCGGACGGCGGTACTATTTTTCTGGATGAGATAGGGGAAACGCCTGTGCAGACCCAGGTGAAATTGCTGCGGGTGCTGGAGAGCGGTGAATTTATGCGGGTGGGAAGCGGCGATCTTCGTAAAGTAGATGTCCGCATTCTTGCCGCGACCAACCGGGATTTGGGAGAAATGGTCAAGCTTGGCCAGTTTCGCAAGGATTTATACTACCGTCTAAAGGCTGTTACTATTTTTGTGCCCCCGCTTCGTCAGCGTCGGGAGGACATCCCTCTGTTACTGGATTACTTTATTCGCCAGACCCTCTCAGAAAATAGAATTGAATTCGCCGGATTCGCCGATGAAGCGCTGGAAATAATAGAGGACTATGACTGGCCGGGCAACATCAGGGAATTAAAAAATTTTGTGGACTCGGTGATAATCCTGTCTGGAGGCAAAAAAATTAGCGCTGATTTGGCAAAAGAACATTTGATTCATTACAAGGAGATTCCAGACTCAAATTCGTTTTTGCCTCTTCCCGTCCATAAAAGTGTGGATCAAACGGAACGCGAACTTATTTATAAAGCGCTGCTCTCTCTGGGTGTGGAGGTGCGCGAAATGAAAGAAATCCTTCTGAATTTAAATCAAAATATAAATAACCAAACGGTGCATGGTGAGGTTGAAGATATTGTCTTTCATGAAGATATTCAGCCGATTGAGGAAATGGAAAAGCAAATGATAAAAAGGGCTCTCCTAAAATACCATGGAAATAAAAGAAAGGCCGCTCAGGCATTGCAGATAAGCGAAAGAACTTTATACCGGAAACTCAAGGACTATGACATTCAATAAATTTTTTATTATCCTACTGCTGGCACTTTCATGGTCATTTTCGTGCGTGCGTTATTCATTCAAGGGAGCGCTGCCTTCATATCTGAAAACAATCTATATCGCGGATTTTGAAAATGAGACCGCCTACCCGGGCGTCCAGCAGGAATTTATGCAGAAAGTGACCGAAGCATTTATCAAAGACAATTCACTGACGGTCATAAACAACGAGAAAGATGCGGATCTGGTGCTTAGCGGTGCTATCACATCTATCGATCGCAGACCGGTCAGCATCACGCAGCAGGAGCAGGTTCAGGAATATCAGATGGTTGTGAATATTAAAGCAGAATGTTTGAATACCCATATCAATAAACCATTGTGGGGCAGCACACTTTCCAGATTTAGTGTTATCCCGGGGGCAGCACTCCGGACTGACATCGATACGGCCATATCCGATGACATTGATCAGATTGTTGATGATATTATCAATAATACCATTGCAGCATGGTAAAAAATGTTTTTAATTTAAATCCATCTGTTATAAATTATACAAGACTGACAAAATAATTTCAAAGGGGAAAAGATGGCCCATTTTCTGGATTTAAAGAAACTTGAAAATTTCTATGAGTCCAATCCAACTTCCGTTATTTTTGCAGTTTATTCCTCGCGACTACTGGAAAAGGGAGAATATGAGCGGGCGGCTGAAATATGCCAGGCTGGCTTGCAAAAGAATCCTGCTTTTCCATTCGGCCATTATATCCTTGGTTTGGCGAACTATCATATGAAAAATTATTCCGACGCCAAACATGAGTTGGAAATTTCCCTGGCCCTTGATCCGGCCGCCCCGAAGGCATGGAAACTACTGGGGGAGATTAATGAGCATCTGAACTTAATGACACTGGCAAAGGAAGACTACCTGAGGGCATATCTAAACGACATATTCAACCATGAGGCCGGCGAGAGGTTTTTCGGTGAAGACCTTGTACAACATGCCCCTGCACCCGAAACAGAACCTGTGGAATTTGAAGAGCAGACCGGGGCAGAAGTGGAAGATTTAAGTGAAGAAGAAATCGAAAATCTACTCGACAGCACCGGAATCCCCGAGGAAGATACTGACTTTCAGAAAACCCTGGATGAGGTTTTTAAAGAAACAATGGAAGACGTCTCCAAGAAGGAAGATAAAAGTGAGCCCGAACCCGATGTCTCGGAAGAACCGGAGGCGCAGCCAAAAGAAGATACGCTGGGTGAAGAGACGATTCTGGACCGGGATGAGTTTTCGAATGCCTTTGATTCATTTTTCAAAGAATATGAAAAAGAGGAAGAATCTTCTGATGAAGAAGCCGCTGCAGAATCGGAGGATGGAAGCGAACTTATGGAATTGGATGAGGCCGAAACGGAGGAAGGCACGGAGCTTGAGGAAAAGGAATTCCCGGAAGAGTTTATTGAGGAAGAGCCGATGGATTTCAGTGCGGTTGTATCCGATTTGATATCTGAAAGGGAAAACGAGGTTGAGAGTGAGGACGAGGAACTGCTGGAGGAGGAACATGAGCTGGAAGAATCTGAAGAACTGCAGGAAGCGCCGGAAGAATTGGGGGATGAGTCCGAACAGGAATACATTCTGAGAGACACCATCTCCGAAACACCGGAATCTGAGGATGTCGAAACGGAAATGGAAGAAAAGGAAATCAGCGCCCGGAAGGAACCGGATGAACCCGATTTTCTCCCTGAAACAGAGGAAGCGGAAGAAGCAGCGCCGGAAGAAGAAGCGGAAGAACCTGAGACTGAGGTGCCACAACAACCGGAGGGTTCACGTTCCAGCCGCCCGCCGATCTTGTCTCCGACCCTTGGTGAGATCTACATTGCCCAGGGGCGTTTTGAAGAAGCCATTGACGTCTTCAAACAGTTGCTGGAGAAGGATCCTGAGAATCCCCGTTATGGCCGGAAAATAGAGGACCTCCAGGTTATTATTGACAAACAGAAATCTTCTCCGAAAGACAAACCCTGATTCTTTCTTTCACTGGAAACAGATACTCTATTTTATAAAATTAATATAATTTTTGGTTCTTACGGGTGCGGTGTAAAGACAAACATTCAAACAGGGGCTTTTGCCCCTTCTTTTATTTTATGATTCCCTCCAGGGGCCGGTCGATGGCCATCCGCGTTCGACATTCTTTTCAAGCACCAGCAAACAACCGGGATATCGCAATCTGATGACTATTATCTTCTCAAAACAGATTCTTCCGCGGACATTGAGGATTTCGTTAATCAACTGAATTCCGATGAAGCAGTGGAATGGGCAGAACCCAATTACCGCTATAAAATCCATTACGTTCCCAATGACTCGCTTTATGGACGCCAATGGGCCATGAAAAAAATCGGGATGGAACAGGCCTGGAATATTGAGAAGGGTTCTGCGCAGGTGATAGTGGGAGTGATTGACACAGGGATTGATTACGAGCATCCCGACCTGAGAAACCAGTTGTGGATCAATAGTGGGGAAGACCTGAATCATAACGGTCGGCTGGATGCCGGCGATCTGAACAATATTGATGATGACGGCAACGGCTACATCGATGACGTCATCGGATGGGATTTTACCGATGCGCCTGATTTCCCCGACACTGGAGACTACCTGGAGCCGGATAATGACCCTATGGATGAATATCCTGGCGGGCACGGAACGGCGGTTGCGGGATTGATTGCAGCAGAAGCCGATAACTTTTCGGGAATTTCCGGCGTCGCCCCGGCGGTGAGAGTGATGGCGCTGCGCGCGGGCACGGCATCCGGCTACCTGGAGGAGGATGATATTGCCGAGGCTGTGGTGTATGCCATCCGGAACGGGTGCAGGATCATCAACATGAGTTTCGGAGATATTGTCTATTCCCACCTCATTAAAGATGCGGTGGATTTCGGCACAAAAATGGGCGCATTGTTTGTGGTGTCCGCCGGAAATTCAGGGAATGATGTTCTCCAATATCCTGCCGCTTATGATGAAACTATTTCGGTAGGGGCCACAGAACAAACCGACAGACTGGCTTCATTTTCCAGCTATGGTTCGAAAATCGATCTGGTGGCGCCGGGACAGGATATTCTTTCACCGGTTCCCGGAAATCAGTATGGCGAAATGAACGGGACCAGTTTCTCGGCGCCGCTGGTGAGCGGCGCACTGGGCCTGCTGTGGTCGCATGACCTGCAGGCGGATGCCGGGGAAATAAAATCTCAATTGCTGGCGGGCTGCACAGATCTGGGGGCAGCGGGATGGGACAAATATTTCGGACAGGGCCTCGTGAATGTTGAAAACAGCCTCACATCGGAATTCGGAGGCGTTGCTAATCTGATTTCCCCTTCGACGCAAGGCGGGATTTGCCAGGATTCCGAACCAATTATCGGCACCGCCACCGCTCCGGATATGGATCATTACGTTCTGTCCTACGGTACCGGGGAAGCTCCTGATAAAATGATTCCATTTCATGAGAGTACGGATCATATTGTGGCTGATACCCTGGGATGGTGGAATTTATCCGGGCTGCCCGATACCGTATATACCCTCGAACTGAAGCTGATCAATAAGGATTTGAGCGATATTGTTCAACGCGCGATTGTCTATCTGGACCGCAGTGCGCCTACTGTGGATTCGCTGAAAGTCATTCCCATGATTTTCGACAACTATAGCGGCTATCTTTTGGAATTGAAAACAGATGATAAAACCATTGCAACCCTGCACTATAGGCCGTTAGGGACTTCGGCCGATTGGCAATCCTGCACTTCCGGCTATTTTAATAATGAGCACATTTTTTTATTGTCCCACAAAGAAATATCGGGTGATATCGAGTACTATTTCAAATTGATCAATCCGTCCGGGCTGACTACCGAAGCTGATAATTCCCATGCTTTTTATCAACTGGATTTAGCTCAGGATAACACTTTTACCGGGGATTTTCAGAAAATGACCGAAGAGCGGGGCACAGGCTATTTTTATCCTAAAACAGTAGATATTAACCGGGACGGAATCCGGGAAATCATCGCCAATGCGAATTGGCCGGATTTTCCGGAACCGCGCATCTCACTGATAACTTATGTTGACGGCGCTCTCGAACGGCAGGTGGGGCCCATGCCGGCTTTCCCACGCGATGTATTGGACACCGACGGAGATTCCCTGCCGGAAATCCTGGCCGGATATGGCGGTATCTCATACCTGTTTCCGGGCAGAAGCCTCCCGGGATTTACTTCTCCCCCTGTTCAATGTCCTCTAAATGATTTCTGGGGCTCCCGGATGTATTATACCGGTGTCGATCACGCCGTTAACATACTGGCGTTGCATCAGAACAAGTGGCATATCTACCGGCTGGATAATCCGGAAACATTTTCGGTAAGGGAGCTTCAGACGCTGGAAAATCCCACTAAGGGCGACAACAATTATGGAATCCCCTTCGCTGAAATGGCGGATCTGGATGGTGACCAGAAGAGGGAAATTATCATCGGCGACTATGACGGCGATCTGATTGTCTATGAAGAGAATACCTCCGGCAGCTTTGAGCCCGTTTTTCAGAAGAGACTGCCCGGCGCAGATGCCACGAGCTGTTTTGCACTGGGCGATTTTGACGGAGACAATCTGCAGGAGCTGGCCATTGCTACCCAGGTCAGAGCGGATTACGAGGCCGAGTCCGCTGTTGATCAGCAGTATTGGAATCTGAGCATCCTGAAATCCGATGGAGATAACTCCCTGCAAACCATCTGGCAGCAAAACTTCCACGGTGTCTCGAATCAGAAAAATACTTATAGTGGTTTGACAGCAGCCGATTACGATGGTGACCGGGCGGACGAGCTCTTCTTTACCCCTTATCCCAAAGCATATTTTATAAATTACCAGGACCACCAATATCAGGTGAGTTGGTATTATCAGGGTGTGAACTGCAGTGCCGTGCCGCTCCTGGATGGAAATCATTTCATACTGGCCGGAGATGCATCTTTCGCGGTATGGCAGAAAACAGAGGAGGGAAAAAGGCCATTGCCGCCCGCCGCGCTGCAGACTGAGGAGGCTGACACGGGCCATATAATTTTATCCTGGCAAACGGTAAGCGGAGCAGATTCTTACCTGATTGGCCGGACACAGAAGGATACGGGCTCGATCCGCGAATTTCAAACTTCTCACACAACTTTCTGTGATACAATGGTTTCATCAAATGTTCTCTATTCATATTTTGTCCGGACCGTAGATATGTCATTTCCGGATACGCTGAGCGCACCGGGAAATGAGATTGAAGTGAGCGCATCCAATCCGCCTGCTTTTGAGGGGCTTACCGTAGAGGATGCCCATCAGATAATGCTGCATTTTTCCGAGCCGCTGGGTGACCAGTCATTTCAGAATGATTTGTATCTTCTGCTTCCGGATTCAATCCGGCCAATCAGTGCCATCAGGGGAAAGGGAAAAGAACAGATTCTGCTGGGATTCTTAAAAGCCTTTCCGCCCGGCAATCACCAACTGGTTTTTGGCAATCTGCGCAATAAATATGGTGTACCATTCTGCAGTGATACGCTGCGCATCAATTTTGACCAGCCCGTTACTCCTGAAAGTCCCTATTTGAAAAAGGTGGAATTTGTTTCCAAAAGACGGCTCCTGTTGAGGTTCAATCACTTCATGGATAGAAAGAGTATTGAAAATTTCGATAATTACCGGCTTATCCCGGACGGCCGGGTGATCAAGGCCAGTCTGGATTCCCTTGATGGCAGCATTGTCCACCTTTATCTGTCGGGGAAAAACCGCATGGGGAGCCTCGGTATTAAATACTATCTTGAAATTTCGGGATTGAAGGACGCCTACGGCCAGATCATTCCATCGAATTGGGCTAACCGATATCTGGTCGAAGGTGAAGTTGAATCTTTGGCTGATATCGTTGTTTACCCTAATCCGTTTCGTGTTTCGGAAGGCAAAAATGAAATTATGTTTGGAAACCTGCCCGATGGTTGCGAAATTTTTATATATACGGTGAATGGGCAGCAGGTGGCCCGGCTCGAAGATCAGGTTCAGAACGGAGGCATCCGTTGGGATTTAAAGAATGGGGTTAATGAAAAGGTATCCAGTGGAGTGTATATATTTCTCGCAAAATACCGGAATCAGAAGAAGTTGGGTAAATTTGTCGTTTTGAGATAGGAGGCAGGCAGATGATTTATAAAAATTCAATAGTGGTAGCGGTCACCGGCGGTATGGGATGCGGTCAATCTACCGTCTGCAATTTTCTGGAAAAAATGGGTATAAAGGTGATCAACGCTGATATGGTGGCAAAGCAGGAGGTCGAGAATAATGAAGAAATCAAAAAGGAATTAAGAAAAGCTTTTGGCAGGAATATTTTTTACCGGAATGGCAAACTTAACAGAAAACTGCTTGCCAATATCGCATTTTCCGATGAAGCAAAAACGAATCGGCTGAATAAAATTGTCCATCCCCAAATGGTTGCCCGCATCCTCGACCTGATTGAAGAAGCACGGGAATCCGGTGAGTATTCAATTATCGCTGTGGATGCAGCACTGATCTACGAGCTTAGCCTGGAACATATGTTTGACGCCATTGTGGTTGTGGCCTCCCGCATGGGATTACGGATTGAGAGAATTAAACAGCGGGATAAATTGTCTGAAAAGGAAATTGTCGACCGCATAAAAAAGCAGATTCCCATTGAAGATAAAATCAAGTGGGCTGATTTTGTCGTTCAGAATAACCGCGACCTGAAAGCCCTTGAAAAACAGACAGGTGCATTATACAATAAATTGAAGAAACTAGCGGATGCGAAATTCAGGTCCCAGGGAGTGGCATAAAGTGAGCGATAAAATGATTGCTCAGAACCTTTTGGGACAGATAATTGAAATAAATCCGTCATTTTAAATTTATAAATCTCTGTCAGGATACATTCCCTGCAAGTTCCCTGTCTTTTTGTATAGTTTTTTGTATAAATGTCTCGAAAAGAAATGTTAATCCCGAATTTTTATCTTTTTGAAAATATTCTTTTTCGCAAAAACCAAATTTTACGGATTAAGCAAAATGTTTAGCCGAATTTACATGTGAAATATGTAATTTATCCTGTTGGAAGAATTTCATAATTTTTAACAATATATTATAAAATTATTTTTTTTTTAATTAGCTAAAATTATAAATTAAAAATGTCACAAAATTAAGTTGCTTTTGATAATTTGATTTGAATTAAAATATAGTTCGAGTCAGAAACCGAAAGACAGAAAATTGTGTGACACTATAAAAAATGTTATGCACGGCTGGATTTGGCGCTGTTATGAATGTTAAAAAAATATTGAAATTTGTCATAATATTGCTTAAGTACCGTGCATGTTTTAGTAAAACAAAAACAGTCATTTTTTAAGGAAAGGGTAAAACCTATGGGTAACAAAGCTTTTAATCCATTTGAAATGGCGCAGGCACAATTCGATCGGGTTGCCGATATTCTGGATCTGGACACCGCTACACGCGATTTATTAAGGAATCCTTTACGGGAATACCATTTCAGTATTCCGGTTCGTCTGGATGATGGAAGCATGAAAGTGTTTAGAGGCTTTAGAGTGCAGCATAATGATTCACGCGGACCGGGAAAAGGCGGCATCCGATTCCATCCCCAGGAGACAGTTGATACCGTCAAGGCACTGGCGACCTGGATGACCTGGAAATGCGCAGTTGTGGACATTCCGCTGGGCGGAAGCAAAGGCGGTGTGGTTTGCGATCCCCACAATCTAAGTATGCACGAACAGGAGCAGATCTGCCGCGGTTGGGTACGCCAGGTTGCCAAAAATGTCGGTCCGGTAAACGATGTCCCCGCTCCCGATGTGATGACAAATGCGCAGCATATGCTCTGGATGCGGGATGAATTTGAAGCGATTCACGGCGGACAATATCCCGGTTTTATCACTGGAAAACCCGTGGGTATGGGCGGTTCTCTCGGCCGTACGGAAGCGACCGGTTATGGCGTTATTTTCACGGTGCGCGAAGCATTGAAGGAACTGGGACTTCGTCCCGAGGAAACCGTTGCCAGCGTGCAGGGATTTGGCAATGTAGCCCAGTATGCCATCGAGCTGTACGAGCAATTGGGCGGCAAGGTGATCTGCGTTTCCAGTTGGGATCAGCATGATCAGACTTCCTATACATTCCTGAAGAAATCCGGCGTAAAGTTGGAAGAACTCAGAAAGATCACCGATAAATTCGGCGGTATCGACAAAGGGAAAGCCCGGGAATTGGGTTACGAAGTTCTTCCCGGTGAGGCATGGCTGGAGCAGGATGTGGACATTTTAATTCCTGCCGCCATTGAGAATCAGATCACTGGCGATAATGTCAATAAAATCAGCAAAAGGGTCAAAATTATTGCTGAAGGCGCAAACGGTCCCACAACGCCCGAAGCCGATAAGGTGATTGACGAACGCGGTATTTTCCTGATTCCTGATTTCCTGGCCAATGCAGGCGGCGTTACCTGCAGCTACTTTGAACAGGTGCAGAGCAATATGAATTATTTCTGGGAGAAGGATGAAGTGCTGGGCAAACTGGATGTCAAAATGACGGCAGCGTATTTGGCGGTCAGTGAAACAGCACGCAAACGGAAATTATTCATGAGAGATGCCGCTTATGTCATTGCCATCAGCCGCGTCGCCCAGGCCTGCAGAGACCGGGGATGGGTGTAATTCCAGGCTTCATATTTGAGATTGCTTTTTGGTATTTTTAATTATAGATTTTTATAAGGTATGTACGAAAATGGATACAACGTGAAAGTAAAATCTCAAAGAGCAAAAGAGAGAAGCAGATTTAACGTAGTTTCATAAACATGAAAGGCTCCCGTGGACGAATTTTGCACGGGAGTCTTTTTTTATCCGCAAAAAGCATATGACACGAACAGAAAAAAACAGCCATAGTGCAACCCAGGGACCGTCCCGCTTTGAGCGTAAATTTTTCGATTCGGATGAAAATTTTACGTTCATCGGTTCCGGATCACTGGGGGGAAAAGCGCAGGGATTGGTGTTCATCCGGGACATCCTTCGTGAGCAGTTTAACCATGCGGACTTTCCGGGTATTTCTGTTTCGATTCCAACCATGACGGTAATTACCACGGAATTTTTTGATGAATTCATGAAACTAAATAATCTGTATGAAATTGCGCTTTCCGATCTGCCTGATAACCGCATCTCGCACGCATTTCAAAATACCGAACTGCCCGCGAAACTGGTGGGCGATCTGTGGGCGCTTATCTCCAAAGTGCATTCTCCACTGGCCATTCGTTCTTCCAGTTTGCTGGAAGATGCGCTCTACGAACCTTTTGCGGGTATCTATGGGACCAAGATGACGCCTAACAACCAGTTTGATACCGAGGGCCGGTTTCATAAGCTGGTGGAAGCAATCAAATACGTATATGCCTCGACTTTTTTCAGGGCCGCCAAAAATTATTTCAAGGCGACCCGTCACCGGATTGAAGACGAAAAAATGGCTGTCATCATTCAGGAGGTGGTTGGACAGCGCTTTGACGATCACTACTACCCGACCATATCAGGTGTGGCACGGTCTTATAATTTTTACCCGGCAGGTAATGCCCGGCCGGAGGAGGGCATCGTTAACCTGGCCCTGGGCTTGGGCAGAACCATCGTCGATGAGGGCATTTCATGGAGCTACTCGCCCGCTTATCCGAGGGCCAATCCGCCCTATAATTCCATCCGGGATCTGCTGAAGGAAAGCCAGAATTCTTACTGGGCGGTGAATATGGGAAAACCGCCGGCTTTTGATCCGGTAAAGGAAACGGAATACCTGCTTAAATTAACGTTGAGAGAAGCAGAAAAGGCCGGCGCCTTGAAATATATTGCTTCCACATATGATCCTCAATCTGACCGGCTCTATCCCGGGGCAGCCGGCAGTGCTCCAAAGCTGATAAATTTTGCCCCCATTCTGCAAATGGGTCAGATGCCTTTGAACGAAATTATTCAATCCCTGCTTAAAATATGCAGCGAGAGTGTGTCTGCACCGGTGGAAATTGAATTTGCTGTCACTCTCGATGCCAGGAGGGGAGTACCCGCCCGTTTCGGATTTTTGCAGGTCCGCCCGATGGTCGTTTCAAAGGAAAAGGTTGAAATTTCTCGCGATGATCTTGAAAGTGAACATGTTTTGGTTGCTTCCGAAAATGTACTGGGCAATGGGATTGTGGAGCATATCAGTGATGTGGTGTATGTCAAGCCGGAAAGTTTTAAAACGGAGGTTTCCGCCGTCGTGGTGGATGAGCTGGAAAGAATAAATAATCAGTTGCTGAGTTCGGAAATCCCGTACCTGCTACTCGGCTTTGGCCGCTGGGGAAGTTCGGACCCATGGCTGGGGATTCCGGTAAACTGGGGACAGATTTCCGGAGCAAAAGTTATTGTAGAAGCCACCTTGCCCCATGTCAATGTCGATTTGAGCCAGGGTTCTCATTTTTTTCACAACATAACCAGTTTTAAGGTACTCTATTTTTCCGTCCGGCACTCCGGAAAATATGAAATCGATTGGCAGTGGCTCAACCGGCAGCGTGTGGTCAATGAATTAATCTATACCAAACACGTGAAACTCGCCTCACCCTTGCAGGTAAAAGTGGATGGAAGATCAGGCAGAGGAGTGATTTTAAAATGAAAATTGAAAACAAATCAGTAGAAATTTTGCTGGAATCCCTGAAGGAAAGGGCAAAGGAGCTGAATTGCCTCTACGGGATTGAGGAGGTATTGAATAATCCTGATGCATCCATGGATGAAATTTTCCATTCACTTGTGAATGTTATCCCGCAGGGCTGGCAGTATCCCGATGTCTGTCAGGTCATTATCCGCTATGGCAACTCTGTTTACCGCTCAATGAAATTCCCGAAGACAAAATGGGTGCAGAAAGCTTCCATAGAAGTTCAGGACAGGGCTGTGGGCGTTGTGGAGGTGTATTATACTGAAGAGCGTCCCACGGCTGACGAAGGTCCCTTTCTCAAGGAAGAACGGAGATTGATCAACACCATTGCGGAACGGCTGGGGCATTTTTTGTTGTACCGAAACCTGAAAACAACTTTCCGGGAATGGCAGACAGTGCGGGAAGATGTCAGCGAAAACCATAAAGGGGAATGGAGGGTCATTCTTGACCTGCTGCAACGTACCGATCACAACCTGTACGTGCGGATTTCCCGCAAAATGATGAATTACCTTTCATGGCACGGTGTGAAATCGGCCCAGGAATTAATGCAATATTTTGGAGGGGACCGGAGGAACGAAGAGCCGGATATCTTTGGGGAAGCAAATCGTCCGCTTCAGAAAACTTTTGTGGACAATACGCTACAATTAGGGGATAAAATATTCGAAATTGCCGCCGAACATCTGAGCGATAAAGAAATTCTTTCCATGATACAGAAATGGATCCAGGAGGACAAATCCAGCTTTCTGATGCGGGCACTGGAAAACCAGGATACTTCCCTGACTGAAATTTGCGATGCCATTATGCGTTTTTATCATCTGGCACCCGAAGGTCTTGAATTGTCCGAATCGACCAAAAAGACATTGAATGTGTCGCTGATCCGCAGATTCTTTACCGATCAGCTGGATTTTATCAATATCGCCAAGAACTATGTTGACGTGTCCGAATTTTATAATCTTTTACAGCGCATGATTTATCCCACGGGAAGCCACGGAAAACTGGGGGGCAAAAGCGCCGGGCTCTTTCTGGCTTACCAGATCATCAGAAAATCTGTTGAAGAATGTCCGTCAGTGTGTGATGTGAAAACACCCCGCACATGGTATATCACTTCGGACGGCCTTCTCAGCTTCCTTCATTATAACAACCTTGAAGAAGTCATTGAGCAGAAATATAAGGATATCGGGCAGATCCGGCAAGAATATCCGCACATCGTGCAGGTGTTTATCAATTCCCATTTTCCGCCGGAAATCGTTAAAGGGCTCTCGGTGGTGCTGGATGATCTGGGGGATAAGCCGCTGATCGTGAGGAGCTCAAGTTTATTGGAAGACCGCCTGGGATCAGCTTTTTCGGGCAAGTATAAAAGCCTGTTCCTGGCCAATCAGGGGACCAAGGAAGAGCGGCTGGAGGCGCTGCTGGACGCCATTGCAGAAGTCTATTCATCTACCTTCAGCCCCGATCCCATTGAATACCGCGCCGAACGAAAGCTGCTGGATTTTCACGAGGAGATGGGCATTCTCATCCAGGAAGTGGTTGGAAAACAGGTCGGGAAATATTTCCTTCCCGCCTTTGCCGGCGTGGCTTTCAGCAACAATGAATTCCGCTGGTCGCCGCGGATTAAGCGCGAAGATGGTCTGCTGCGGCTGGTGCCCGGACTGGGAACCCGCGCCGTCGATCGATTAAGCGACGATTATCCCATTCTTATCGCACCCGGTCAGCCGGGCCTTCGCGTCAATGTGACTCCCGAAGAAATAGTGAGATATTCGCCAAAGCAGATCGATATCATTAATCTTGAAACCAATAGTTTTGAAACTGTGGATGTCAGTGATTTACTGCGTGAATACGGCGAAGAATATCCCAAGATTAATAGGATAGTGTCCGTTGCGGAAGACCACCACCTGAGAAAGCCGTTCGGGATGCAAATAGATTTTCAGAAAGAGGATCTGGTGGTGACTTTTGAAGGACTGGTCAGTCAGGATTCCTTCGTAAAGCAGTTGAAAGCCATACTTGACCTGCTGCAGTCAAAGCTGGGATATCCGGTGGATATTGAATTTGCCCACGACGGCCAGAATTTTTATCTCCTGCAATGCCGCCCGCAGAGCTTTTCAAAAGATGCGGTGGCAGCCCCCATTCCAAGGGATATTCCTGAGGACCGGATTCTTTTCACCGCGAACAAATATATTTCCAATGGCCGCTCGCCCGACATCACGCACATTGCCTATGTCGATCCTGAGGCATATTCTAATATTACGAGTCTGGAAGAACTCCGGGAAATCGGGAGAACCATCGGAAAATTGAATAAAATCCTTCCCAAACGTCAATTTGTTTTAATGGGGCCGGGACGATGGGGCAGCCGGGGCGATATCAAACTGGGCGTATGCGTCACATATTCCGATATTAATAATACTGCTGTTCTGATTGAAATCGCCCGCAAAAAAGGAAATTATACGCCCGATCTCTCTTTCGGCACCCATTTTTTCCAGGATCTGGTGGAATCGGCCATCCGGTATCTGCCGCTTTATCCGGATGAAGAGGGAATCATCTTTAATGAAAGATTTCTGCTGAAGTCCCCGAATATTCTGGCGGATATCGCACCTGAATTTTCCCATCTCTCGGAGTACGTGCGGGTGATCGATGTTCCCAAAAGCACCAATGGCTATGTGCTCCGTATTCTCATGAATGCGGATTTGGACGAGGCCTTGGGCGTGCTGGCATCGCCCTCTTCCCCTGTTGATATGTATCCCGAAGAATCCTACTCCATGAAGAGAAAAACCGGAGAAGAGTTCTGGCGCTGGCGCCTGCAAATGGCCACCCGGATCGCTTCACAAATTGATCCCGACCGGTTTGGCGTGAAGGGATTTTATATCTTTGGCAGCACCAAGAATGCTACGGCCGGCCCGGGCAGCGATATTGATATTCTGATCCATTTTGACGGAACCGAAGACCAACGGGCTGATCTCTTATTGTGGCTGGATGGCTGGAGCCACTGCCTGGCGGAAATGAATTACCAGCGCACGGGATATAAAAGCGATGGGTTACTCGATGTGCATCTGGTAACCGATGAAGATATTCGTCAAAAGCAAAGTTTTGCGCTCAAGATCGGTGCAATCACAGATCCGGCCCGGCCGCTGCCGCTGAAAAATGAGGTGAAATAACTCAGAGCAGTTCCCGGCGGGCTTTCTCCGGGTGTTCCGGATCGAATTTCACCAGGGCAAGCTCGGGACCGTCATGGGCTGCGGAAAAGGCATATGTCCTTCCGATTTTTTCCTGCCACTTGCCGGTGATCCTGGCGGATTCATGCACATGCCCGTGCAGGGTGATGAGCGGCTGGCGGCCTACAATAAATCGCTTCACGGCAATACTTCCCACATGCACATCCAGCGGCGCATAATCGATCATTTTTCCGTCCAGCGCCGCCCGGTCCAGTGCAGTCTGGTAGGGCGGGGTATGAAAAAGAAATATGGAGTTTATCAGATATTTTCCGAAACAGGCACCGTGTACCATCCCGATTCGGGGGAGATGCAGCCCGGATCCACAAAACGGGACACATCATAGCGTTCCCAGTCCTTCAGGCGGAAGGGGGTGGGCGGAACCATGGCATAACCATAGACCTCATATTCCCGAAAATTAATTTTACGATTATGGATGTAGCTCCAGATTCCTTCGCCGGCCGCGGCAAGTATCGCCGCCTCCTGATAGCGTGCATCGTCATTCCCCAGTATTAAGAAAACAGATGGATACGCTTCCCCCAATTGCCCTCGCAGTTTCCTGAAATTTTCGGCCAGATAATCATTTACAAAATCCCGGTGGGAAAGACTCATGGCTTGCTTCAGTTTGCCGTCGTGGGGCAGCAGATCGCCCCCCAGAAAAATGGCAGCGGGAGGTTCTCCCGAAATGGCCTTAAACAGTTTATCATAGCGGTCTGTATGGCCGTGCAAATCGGATACAAAAAAGCATTCAGGCACGTTTCAAAAAATCCCCGGATAACGAATGTTGGAATCTGTAAGATAAATTATATGATATTTTCTTTTTGATTGGAACATGTTCAGGATCTATTTGTTCGCCGGGCAGGTTATATCTGCCCATTGGGTTTTAGTATCAGACCGGTGGAGGTCCTTCCGTCGATTTTCACCACAAAGGGGTGTTCAAAACGCAAATGCCGCAGGAATTTCGTTTCGCGATAGGCCGGCTGCCGGCGGATCCAGTCCCAGGAAATGTGTTCAGTCTCGCCCATCTTCCGGATTGAAAAATATCCCAGGCGAAGGGAAATCAGGTTGTGGAAAAAATGGCTTCCGGATGACGGCTCGATATTGAAATCGCCCAGGCTGGTCTCGATCAGCACCTTGGCCTGCGAAATATTGTGCCATTCCACCGGGATTCCCAGCCACGGATCGGCGGTGCCCCAGCGGCCGAATCCCAGCAAAATATAGTTCCGCTGCTCTTCATCCAGCGACTGGTTCAGTTCATCCAGCTCCATGGCAATCCGGTCGCTTTTTGAGATATCGAAATCCTCCGGCTTGACGTAAATCAGATCAAAGATATTACGGAATATGCCGTTTCCAATGGCGTGATTGGAGAAGCAAAGGGAAGTACGAGGATCCATAGAATCCACCGACACCTCATAATTTTCATTACCTGCAATCATGGGGCGGATTTGCAGAATATAGAATTCCGGTTTTTTTCTGTTCTTTTTGTACAAATTGATGGCGAATTCAATCTCCACATGGGTGCCGAATGCGGTTTTTCCCAGGGACAACAGATTCTGCAGCAGGTCCGACAGGGGAAATATGTTGTATTTTAGGATGTTGGCAAAAGTAATAACTCGCGGGCCGCTTATGTGAAGCGAATCCTGAATCCGTCCGTCTTCCGGTGAATAGCTGCTTCCGATGAAAAAGAGGGTGCCGTCATTTTCAGCTTTGGATATCTCCAGCTTCTTCAGGCTGAAATTTTCATCCAGCTGTACTTTCAGGCCCGGTTTGCCAATATCCAGCGTCAAGTAGCTGGATTGGGAATTCTTCACATACTCCAGTGCGGAACTGTAGGGTAGATTCATCTGCGGATAGGCCGGCGAGAACCGGTAAATCTGTTCGCCGTCCGTGATGATCTTTCCCAAACCCATGGCCAGATGCACGATTCCATCCTCGGGCTTCATGTGAGATATGGGATAAAAATTATAGGATTGCGCCACACCCGATATGACAGGATAAAATGACTGCCCGTAATGGACGCCCGCAACCTGCTGGATGATGACCGCCATTTTTTCTTCCTCTATCCGGAACCCAGAGTTTTTGACATATTCTTTCGGATTCTGAAAGTAGACGGAAGCATATACCAGCCTGATCGCATCCAGAAGCTGCCCGGCTCTCACGCGAAGATCCACATGATTGTTGGGTATCATATAGGTTTTGTACATCCCGGCGAACGGCAGGAGCTGGGAATCTTCCAGCAAACTGGAGGAACGGACAGCCAGCGGATAGCTGATTTTCTCCAGCAGCGCGAAGAGATCATGAGTAATGTTTGCAGGAAATTTACCGTCCAGAAACCGTGCGGCGATTTTCTCTTCGTCCCGGCAATTGACAGCAAACTCCTGCAGATTATTCATTTCCATGAATTCTTCGAAAACTTCAGTTCCCAGGACAAAGGTTTGCGGCGTTTTGATGTCAATATCCGGGAATTTCCCGAAGGCGGCACTATTGGCGAGCAGGGCATTTATAAAAGCGAGTCCGCGGCCTTTCCCGCCCAGGGATCCGCTTCCGATGCGGATAAAGGTGTTGTCCGCGTAATATTGGGAGGAGCCAAAATCCTTTATAACGCCCAATTGGAGCTGATCGATACGCCTCTGCAGTGCCTTCAAAATGAAATTCCGCATTTCTTCCGCGTCGGAAAAGTCGGAAACCTGTATGGGGCGCAGTTCATCGGCGAGTTCGAATTCCGTCCTGGCCCTCAGCCAGATGGAAATATGGTTTCGCCGCGCATGATATTCCAGACTCTCGATGGGAATAGTGGGAATCTTCGAGGTAAATTCAGTCAGGTTCCGGGCCCTGCAAATTTCGGTTCCATCCTGATGGCGGAAGATAAATTCCCCGAATCCGAAATTATGCAGGATAAAATTTTTCAATTCCAGGCCCAGATTGGGAGAACTCTTATTGAGATAGGTGGCATTCAGTTGTTCCGCCCGCTGCCTGGCTTTGTCGTCGGAGGACTGCAGCAAAATGGGAAGATCCGAGACCTCGGATTTTACTTTCTCCGCCAATAGTAATCCCGCCTGTGCGTCCAGCACACCCTGATTGGGGAACCGCACATCGGAAATGATTCCCAGAAGATTATGTTTATAGGCTTCATAAATATTTAAACCATCCTCCAGGGACTCTGCCATCAGAATTTTGGGACGGGCACGCATCCGCAGCATCCGGTGCAGATCATTTACGCCGTCGGATATCAGCAGGCGGGTCTGGGTCATGATTTCGGTATAGATGTAGGGCAGAAAAAGAGAATAGAATTTTGGCGAGTCTTCGATAATCAGGATCACCTGCACACCGGCGGGCGCATCATACGGCACATTCTTTAAATCTTCCACATATTTTATGATTGCCAGCAGTATCTTTGATTCTCCGGACCAGTAAAATACTTTATCGATGCTTTTCACTTCGCGGATCTTCTCCAGAAGAACGGGATCGATGACGTCGTAAGTGAGCAGGACCACCGGCTTTTCGGGATCCATTTCCTTGACCCGCTGTCCGAATTCGATGGGATTCATATCGGAGATACGGGCCATGGTGATGACTAGGTCGAACGACTGATTTTGCAGCGCCCTGAGCGCTTCCTCTGCTGTGGACACTTTATAAATGCGGGGGATAAAATGAAGGTTGAGATCGAGATATTCACTGAAAATTCTTTCCGCCAGGCGGCCGTCTTCTTCCAGCACAAATGCGTCGTAGAGGCTGGAAACCAGAAGTATTTCACGCACCCGGAACTTCATGAGGTCATGAAAGCCGCTGAATTGAACTTCAAAATCAGATGCCAGATTCATAAACCTTTTCCATCTAATACCTTACATTTTGACCAAAGTTAATGTCGCGAGAAAATGGATGCAATATGATTCATTTAAAATTCCGGCAAGCTGTGGCAATCTGATGAATATTCATCTTTACCCGGTAATTTTGAGATTATGCCAGGGCCTCGGAGATTTTATGTCAATGAGAATTCCCGTTTATGGATTTATTGAAAATAGCGGCAGGAGCTTTTTTCTAAATGTCTTGACAAATTTAAAAGCGGCCCATAAATTGTTTTGTGAAAATTATTTTATAATAAATGGAAATCGCTCATATGCCTGTTCCCTTTGACTTCGTCTCATGTTCCTGTTCTGGCTATTGCTGGTTTTATCTGTGAACTGAATAATGTGTTATACCTTTACAAAAGGGTGGATTCTTACAGTGTCTGAAATATTCCGGAATTGTCTGAGCTCTTGTGATTTACGCAGCTTCTCCATGATATGTGAATTGTCTGTATGGAATACGATAAAAAGTTGATGATAATAAAACAGTGAGGCTTAACGCCTCATTTTTTATTTATGGGAATTTGCCCATATTTTAATGATCTAATCTAACTTAATGGAGGATTTTTATGGTGCGCGAAAACATTTATTCTTCGGTTGATGCATTTATGGACATGGTGATCGCCAAAAATCAGGGTGAGAAGGAGTTTCATCAGGCAGTAAAAGAAGTTGTTGAATCGTTATGGGATTTCCTGCAGGACAATCCCCGTTATCAATATGCCCACATTCTGGAAAGAATTGTTGAGCCGGAACGGGTAATCATGTTCAGGGTCCCGTGGCGTGATGATCGCGGCGAGATTCAGGTGAATAGAGGATTCAGGATTGAATTTAATTCGGCAATTGGTCCATATAAAGGCGGCTTAAGATTTCACCCTTCCGTGAATCTGGGCATTTTAAAATTCCTGGGTTTTGAGCAGGTGTTTAAAAACAGCCTTACCACATTGCCCATGGGCGGCGGAAAAGGCGGTTCCGATTTCGATCCCAAGGGTAAATCCGATAATGAAGTGATGAGTTTTTGCCAGTCGTTCATGACTGAATTGTCGCGGCACATTGGGCCGAACACGGACGTTCCCGCCGGAGATATCGGCGTCGGCGGCCGAGAGATCGGCTTCCTGTTCGGACAATACAAACGCCTGAGAAATGAATTTACCGGCGTTCTGACCGGGAAGGGTCTGAACTGGGGCGGCAGTCTCATTCGCCCGGAGGCAACCGGTTACGGATGCGTTTACTTTGCGGAAGAAATGCTGAAAACCCGCGGAGAGTCTTTCAAGGGAAAAACCGTGGCGATATCGGGGTCAGGCAACGTGGCCCAATATGCTACCGAAAAAGTGATTCAATTGGGCGGAAAAGTGGTAACCCTGTCCGATTCGAACGGTACTATTTATGATGCGAAGGGAATTGATAAAGAGAAACTGGCCTATGTGCTGGATCTCAAAAATGTGAAACGCGGGCGCATCAAAGAATACGCCCAGAAATACGGCGCGGAATATTGGGAAGGTGAACGTCCCTGGAAGGCGAAATGCGATGTGGCGCTTCCCTGCGCAACCCAGAATGAAGTGAGCGAAGCGGATGCAAATCTGCTGGTGAAAAACGGCTGCATTTGCGTGGCAGAGGGCGCGAATATGCCTTCCGAACCGGGCGCCATTGATGTTTACCTCAATAACAAGATTCTGTTCGGACCGGGGAAAGCAGCCAATGCCGGCGGCGTGGCCGTATCCGGTTTGGAAATGAGCCAGAACAGCATGCGTCTGGCCTGGTCGCGCGAAGAAGTGGATCAGAAGCTGCACGGAATCATGAAGAATATTCATGAAACCTGCATGAAATACGGCAAAGAGGGCAGTTTTGTGAATTATGTGAAAGGCGCCAATATCGGCGGATTCATCAAAGTTGCTGATGCCATGCTGGATCAGGGTGTTGTCTGATTTGAACCAAATGTTTCTTATGTGAAAAGGGGGCGAAAGCCCCCTTTTTTATTTTCAAAAATCTTAAATAAAGAGAAACGTCTGTTTAGTGAGGTCTGCATTTTCTCCTATTCAAAATATATTTATCCCGAATTATCGACGGCAAGTGCCGCATGGTTTTCGTTTTCCGCCGCCATTATTCTGCCAACGCAAAAATAATGATCTTCCGGATTATTCTCTCCAAAAAAATAAAAATTGAAAAAAATATAAAATATTGCAAAAAATGCTAAAGGCGCTCATTGGTGAGCCGATAATAATAAGTGGGAATAAGAACTAAATTAAATCTTACTCCCGCATAGGCCTCCTCCAATATCGCCTTCAGAGTCAGCGGTGAATTCTGAAGGCGATTTTTTTATCACTCCTGCTTCTTCTCTTTGCCCCAGGTTTCTTTCAAAAATCCGGACCGTCCCGAGCCGATTTTATACCCGTTGTAGC
>JARRQT010000187.1:0-7103 GCA_037381445.1 Calditrichia bacterium | reverse complement strand
CTTCAGTTTCCGCCAGTTGGTGCTGACAAAATATTTGAAAAGATTCTGGGGATTCAGGGCGGTTAAACCGTCGGGTTCCAGATAGCTGTAGGAAAGCTGAACGCTCAGAAATGGGACCGGCTGCAGGGAGGCACTTGATTCTATTCCCCACTGGCTTGCGCTGCCGCTGTTGGCGAACCGGTAGGGAGGAATTTGGCCGGGAATAAAAATGGTTTGTATGATATTGTCTATTTTATTTCTGAAGTAGGACAGCCGTAGGGAATTCCGGTTATTAGAATAAACAGTGCTCCCGATTTCATAGCTCTTCACTTCCTCGGCGCCCAGACTCCCATTGGAGGCGGGAAACAGGTATAATTCCTGCAGAGTCGGCACGCGGAAACCTTCATTGAAATTTGCGAATACTTTCAAAAAATTAGTAGGCAGATAAGAAATTCCTGCAGTCGGCGTCAGTTTTTCAATTTTGAGCGAAGTGTATTGATATCGCAGTCCTCCCTTGACGGTCAGCCGGGGATGGGGGGTATAGAAACCCACGGCATATCCTCCAAGGCTGTTGATGATGTGAAGATCGGGCCTGGGAGGCGCCATTGGAAATACGGTGTTTTTTGCTTTTCCTCCATAACGAATCGCATCCATACCAAAACCCAGCTGGATATGGTCCGAAAAACCATAATGTTGATAGGAAGAAAAACCATAGGAAAAATCATGGGATTCAAATCCGTCCGAGAAACGATGATGACCCAGATTGGTGTAGAGATGGAAAGAGTTTTTTAGCTTTCCGGTATTCCCGGTCAAGGTTGCGTCTGCCATTCCCCTCCTGATGGTCCCATAGCTGCCAAGTCCGGCGACATCTTCTCCCATAGAGGGGTCGTCAAACCGATACGGGACATACTTTCCTTCCAGACTGAAATGCCAGTCATGGGCTAATTTTTGATCAATGCGGGTCGAAAAATTCCACCCGTTAAAGCCGCTTAAATCAACATGCCCGTCACTGCTTTTGTGGGAAAACAGCCCGCGAAAACTCGTCTTGCCGCGGATAAGGTCAATCCTGCCGTTCTGAATGTAGGAGTTATAGCTTCCGCCCTGCATATTAATTTGCATCATATTTGATACTGGCGGGTCTGTGATGAGGTTAATGATGCCGGCCATGGCATTGGAGCCGAAGACCGCCGAGGAAGGACCTTTAACCACTTCTACTTTTTCAATACCGTCGAGACCATATACATCCGGCAGCGGGTGACCAAAAATCCCCATAAAGTCCGGACGACCGTTAATGAGAACCAGCACACCGGAGTTTGGCTTGCCGCCCATTCCGCGCATATTAATGCTGCCGGCGCCTGCAGTACCGACCCCATAGCCCATAATTTTCTTATCCAGTACGAATGTGCTGGGGCTCAGCATATCCACCATCTGCAGGACGGAATGGCTTGCCAGGGCAGCATTTGTTTTCACGGGCAGGATATCCATTGAATTGGTAACGGACTGCAGGGATACCTGATAGCGGTCCGCAACGACGATTATGGAATCCTGCAGATGATAGGTCTTCAGACTGTCTGTTTCAGCAGCATAAAATTTTGAATTCAAGATGCAAAAAATACTCAGCAATAAGAAAATCAGAAACCGGTTCATAGCGCCTCCCGAGGTGTTATGTTTATAAAAATCGTGTCATAATTTAACAAGTGAAAAATTTATTTACAAGCATCTTTTTCAGATATTTGAAAAATTGTTGCGGTATTTATTAATAATAGCAAAAAATCAAATCGACCATAGCGAATATTCCGCGCCGGTTTTGTTTTCTGAATGCTTATGTTTTAAGAATTATATTCGATTATTTATGGAGAGTATAAATCGTGTGAAAAAGACATTCAGCAAAACGATATAGGGTTTATAATGAGGGCAGGAAAACTCGAATGAAAATATGCTTGCAATATTTTTGCACCGGTGTTATTATAGACGAAATTTTCCAAAAATGAGGATTTGGCTATGCTTGACAAAGTAATGGATAATATTATTGCAAAAATTCGAAAAGCGGTCGTGACCCCCCGGATGGATACCATACCGCTCACTTTCTTAATGACCCGCAAAATCCCGGACTTTGTCAAACACTTTTTTGACCAGGAGGTGGAAAGCTGGCTGCGGGAAGAATCAGATAAATTCACCTCCAACGAGAGATTCGATTATGATATGCCCGAAGTGCGGGTACTGATTGATAAAATCTTTGACACCCTCAAACAGAGTGCCACTTTCCACGTCAATAAGTTCAATCAGCTTCTGGAGCGTGCCATCAAACTGGAAGCGAATTATCTGATTCGCCCCCATGAAACACTCACCCAGTTCCTGTTCAAAGACAACTATGTGATTACCACAATGGAAGTCTATGACATGCTGAGATATTTTGAAAAATTTCAGTATTACAAGGATGCGCTTACCGATTATTTCAATCTGAAATATTTGCGGGAAATTTCAATGAACCAGTTTGAAGAACTGATCGCTGAAATAGACCATCAGGCGTTCAGCAAAGATACGCTCAATGCCACCCTTCAGACAGTGAAAACAATCCTTAATTTCATTAATGAGGGTCGCACTCCCGCGGAAAGTCTTCCGACCGACATATTGTATAAAGCTTTCGAGGATCGAAATCTGACTGAATATGCGGCACTAATGAAGCAGAAAGAAGAAGCAGGAGTTGCAGAGCTGAGTTTTGCTGATCTTGAAAGTCTGCTGCGGACCGGAGAGCTGCAGGGTGAGCGCGCAGTTTCGCCGGAGAAAACCGGCGAAGAGGTTTCCATAGAAACCATTGCCGATATTGAAACAGAAAAACCAGAAGTAGTAATAGAAGAAATCTCTGTGAATGCCGAATCAACCGCTCCCTATGTGGAAGAAGTTGAAGAGGAGGTTGAAGAAGAAGAATATGAGGAGGAACCGGAGGAGGAAATCAGGGATGAAGTCATACCGGAGACAGAAGAACCGCTAAGGGAAGTTGAGGCGTATGAAGCGGATGAAGTCTCGGAACCGGCAGTAACCGACGAGGAGAAACCTTCGGCAATTCCGTCCGCCACCGCCGCCGACCAGTTGGCGGATGTTGTATCCAAGAAGATCAAAGGCGAGCACCTCGAGGATCTCACGAAGATCATTACCGGCAAACAGCGCAAGAAATTCATCAAGAAAATATTTAAGAAAGACGAATGGCGGTATCAGAAATTTCTGGAAGCATTGAATAAGATCAACAACTGGAAACAGGCATCGGCCGCCATCGATGAAATGCTCTACCACAACGGGATTAATCCCTATGCCAGGGAAGCATTGGAGTTTTCGGATTTAATTTATAACCGGTATTTCCCCAAAGACCATTTATCTTAGCGGGAATACATTTACCATTTTGCAGAAAATTTTCTTATATTTAGCGAAATTGATCGATAGCCGACTGGCTATTGAAAATGAATTGAAAGATGGTTAGATAATCAATTTCGTATGCCAGATAAGCAGAAGCCTTCCTTTTTCATTATCGGCGGCGGACGGGCCGGTGCCTCTCTCGCCTATTATTTTGCCAGACGCGGGTATCAGGTATTGTCGCTTGTTGAGAGAAATCCCGGCCGATACAATTTTCTGAAACAGGAGCTGGCCTGGTCTTTTCTCGCTCATCGAATCCATTACGATATTCTTGCCAAATCTGACATCCTGTTATTGACCGTACGGGACGATCAGATCCAAGAAATAGCTTCTAAACTTGCCGCAACCGCCAATCAGTGGCGGGAAAAAATTGCGGCCCATACTTCAGGAGCAGCTCCTTCCTCCGTTTTGTTACCCCTCAGGGAGCGGGGCGCACTTGTGGCAAGCCTGCATCCCGTCTATTCCTTTGCTTCTGATCCCCGTGAGAATCACCGCATGAATGAAATTTGGCTGAACGCCGAAGGCGATGATGCGGCGCTGGAAGCATTTGAAGACATTTTCCGCCATACCCAAAACAGAGTGATCCGGGTAAGTGAGGAGCAGAAAAAAGCCATTCACCTCGCCTGCGTCTTCTATGCCAATTTCTATGTGGCACTGGCGGATATCAGCCGGGAAATTCTCTCCGATACGTTGAACCTGGAACACGACGTCTTCAGCATGTTAAATCCTCTTTTATCGTCCTCTATTGAACAGGTTCATGAGTTTGGCACCAGGCAGGCATTAACGGGCCCCATTAAGAGGGCAGACATAAAAACCATCAGCACCCATCTTGAATTTTTGCAGTCCAAACACCCCGATTTGCTGGATGCATATATTACACTCAGTCGCCGGCTGATATCCATGGCAGACCTCATGGAAAAGGATAAAAAGCGGCTGAACCAGCTACTTGATAAGTAGGCCCGAATCTCTTTGCACGCTTCATATGAGCATTTTCTGATAGCCCATTTTAGATGAGAAACAGGTTCGGATTCTTCTGATGCCCGGGCTTTCCTGCTAACTTTTTAAGAATCAACAGGCTAAAAATTTGCCAAATAAAATGGTTGACATTCAGGGGAATAAGCCGTATCTTTTAGCAATTTTTAAGCTGAATTTAGCATTCTTAAGTATCTGTTTTTGCGAAGGATACAAATATTCCTTTGTAGTGCCTGATTTTAACCCGTAATCGTTATTTTTCACGCAGGAGGAGCAGCCATGCCGGTTCATAAAGTATCCAAAAAGGCAGATGACAACGACGAAATGTTGTTGCCGCTGGATGCCGATTCGTCAATTTCCGAACTGGATGAAACAGTACCCGATATGGACAGTAAACAAGAAGAAAAGGTTAACAAGATGAAGTTCGACCACTTTTTTTCTAAACCGGGTCTTCATCCGTTCGATGAGATAGATTGGGAGAAGAGGGAGGCTCTGATCACCAATGAGAAGGGGGAAGTCGTTTTCAAACAAACGGATGTGGAGGTCCCGGCTTTCTGGAGCCAGTTGGCCACCAATGTGGTTGTCAGTAAATATTTTCACGGACAGATTAATACGGATGAACGCGAGACCAGTGTCAAACAGCTGATACACCGTGTTTCCCGTACCATGACCGACTGGGGGAAAAAGGACGGCTATTTTGCCAGTGAAGAGGACGCCGAAACATTTTATTCCGAGCTGACCTCGCTTTTGGTCAATCAATATGTAGCGTTCAATAGTCCCGTCTGGTTCAATGTGGGTATCGAGAAAAAACCACAGTGTTCCGCCTGCTTTATCAATGCAGTCGATGACAATATGTCCAGCATTCTGGAATTGGCAAAGATTGAAGGCATGTTGTTTAAATTTGGTTCCGGAACCGGCACCAACCTGTCGACACTGCGTTCTTCAAAGGAGATCATATCCGGCGGCGGGCAGGCATCTGGACCGGTTTCCTTCATGAAGGGATTCGATGCTTTTGCCGGTGTAATCAAATCGGGAGGAAAAACCCGCCGCGCAGCCAAAATGGTCATCTTGAATGCGGATCACCCCGATATTATGGAATTCATCAATTCCAAAGCCAATGAAGAAAAAAAGGCCTGGGCGTTGATCGATGCTGGCTATGACGGTTCCATTAACGGGGAAGCGTACGGATCCGTTTTCTTCCAGAACGCCAACCATAGTGTGCGGGTAACGGACGATTTTATGCACGATGTTGAAGCCGATCTGGAATGGGTCACTCGCGAAGTGACAACCGGAAAGGCATCTGAAAAATACCGGGCGAGAGAAATTTTGCAGAAAATTGCCGAGGGAACGCATATCTGCGGCGATCCCGGCATGCAGTTCGATACCATTATCAACGACTGGCACACCTGCCCCAACTCCGCCCGGATCAATGCCTCCAATCCCTGCTCGGAATATATGTTCATTGACAATACGGCTTGCAATCTCGCCTCTCTGAACCTGATGAAATTTCTCAATGAAGAAGATGAATTCGATATCGAATCTTTCCGGACTGCGGTTCGGGTGATGATCACGGCCATGGAGATAATCGTCGACAATTCCGGTTATCCGCGCGATGAGATCGCCAAAAATTCCCACCTGTTCCGCACCCTTGGACTGGGATATGCGAATCTGGGCGCGCTGCTCATGTCCCGCGGCCTTCCCTACGACAGCGACGGCGGCCGGGAATATGCTGCGGCAATTACCGCATTGATGACCGGAGAAGCCTATCTCACCTCCGCCGAACTGGCCGGGGTTGTCGGTACATTCGAAGAATACGAAAAAAACCGTGAACCGATGCTGCGGGTCATCCAGAAGCACCGGACTGCCGCCTATGACCTGAAGGAAGAATACATCCCGACCGATCTGCTCCATGCTTCACGGGAGGTCTGGGACCAGGCATATAAAAGCGGAAAGAAAAACGGCTTCCGGAATGCGCAAGTTTCCGTGCTGGCGCCAACCGGGACAATCGCTTTTATGATGGATTGCGATACAACGGGAGTTGAACCGGACATTGCTTTGGTGAAATACAAGAAACTGGTAGGGGGCGGACTGCTCAAAATTGTGAATCAGACAGTTCAGAAGGCGCTCCACAAACTGGGTTATTCGGAATCAGAGATCAAGGGAATCATCGATTATATTAATGAACATGATACCATCGAAGGCGCCCCGGAGCTCAAAGAAGAGCATCTTCCAGTTTTTGACTGCGCCTTTAAACCCATCAACGGGAAACGGTCCATTCACTACATGGGTCATGTGAAGATGCTGGGAGCCACCCAGCCGTTCATTTCCGGCGCAATCTCAAAAACCGTGAATGTACCGGAGGAAATTACGGTAGACGAAATAATGGACGTATATGTGCGTGCCTGGCAGCTGGGACTCAAAGCCATAGCCATCTATCGTGACAACAGCAAACGCACCCAGCCGTTATCTACCTCCATTGCTAAAACCGTAAAAGAATACGGCCGGCCTTACCGGCGGCGGCTGCCCGACGAACGCAAGGCAATCACCCATAAATTTTCAGTCGGCGGACATGAGGGATACATTACCGCCGGTATGTATGAAGACGGTTCGCCGGGTGAAATCTTCGTGGTCATGTCCAAAGAGGGAACGGTGGTATCCGGTTTAATGGATTCCTTTGCTACGGCTATTTCCATGGCATTACAATACGGCGTTCCCCTGAAAGTGCTGTGCAACAAATTCACCCA
>JARRQT010000186.1:0-9571 GCA_037381445.1 Calditrichia bacterium | reverse complement strand
TTTGCCGACAGTGAATTTGGTATACGAAAATCTGGTAAATTGGTATAAAAACAACGGTGCATCGGTGGGCTACAACCCAACCTTGATGCCGCCGGTTCCCGGTTATCCGGTTTATCGGGCACGATTTACATCAAGCGGCTCAACCCCATATATTAATACTCACACAACGCTTGAGCCGGGCGAGTATGAATTCACCTTCTATTTATATGCAGAGCAATCAAATATAAAACTGGGTTTTAATTTGCGTGGCGGCGGTGTTAGTGAAACTCAGATTTACCCAGAGGCTGGGAAATGGGTAAAACACACTGTTAAGGGGGCGGTGTATAGCGCGACTACAAGCGCGGACTCAATTTTTTATGCTTATGCTTACAGCCCGGACATCGCATATTTTAATATCTGCCATCCGGTTATCAGGCGTATTTCTTCTCAGGAAAAAAAGCTTTTCCGGACGGTTGAGATCAACAGCAAACCGGCAGATTTGGCGGTTACTATTCGGGGGCAAGAGGTCACCGATTAAGCCGGGCAAATTTTGACATCTGCGGCGTTCCGGATTAAATTATTGTTAATTAGGGGTGCAGGCTTGCCTGCTTTGTTTTAAGCTTTATAGGGGTGCATGAATCTTGAATTTTGACGGTGATATAACCAGCGCCGCAATCATTTTGTTTGTCATCAAAGAGTTGTTTGTCCTGATCCGTGAAATGGTGTCCGGCAAAAAGAATGACACTGATGATAGAAAGGATTCATGTCCCTATGTTTATGATCGTTCCTTTATTTTGGAGCGGCTGAAAGAATTGAAAAAATAAGCACGGGGGTGCATGATGCAGATTGATTACCAAAAAGCGATTGAGCTTCATAAGAGCGGAGTAAGCTGGAAGGATATTACCGAGCGGATGGATTTGGATATATCACCCGGCGCTCTGAGGGTGCGCTGTTATCGATTCGAACGCGCGGCAGGTGGTAGGAAGCCTGAGAGCAAGATCAAGCTTGATAACGGCTCCAAATGGCTGTATCAGGATTATTTTAAAATCCTTGAGGATTACAAGCGGGTTCGGGGCGGCTCAAAAATCAAAAGTGTTCAGGATGCTGAGATTAAAACCCGGTCGGGTTGGGCGTTTATCGTCTTTACAGGTGACTGGCATTTGGGATCCTTTTATGTCAAGCTGAAGGAACTGGAAAGTCTGATTGACTTTGTTGCTGACAGTCCGGATGTATATGCGGTTTTTGTCGGTGATATGGTGGACAACTTCAGGCGTTTTCGATCGACAGAGGCGCTTTTCGGACAATTGCCTCCAAATGATCAGTTTAAAATATTGGCCTCAATCATAGATCGTCTAACGATTGGCGGAAAGATCGCGGCGGCGACCTGGGGAAATCATGATGTTGAATTCGATGAGCGAAACGCGGGATTCTCTTATGTTAAGAATCTGATGAAAGAGAGAACCACCTTTTTTGATACGCTTGGAAAGTTGCGCCTCAAAGTTGACGATGTGGTTTATAATATTGGCCTGACCCATCATTACAAAGGGGAAAGCATTTATAACCCTAACCACTCACATATTCGGTTCATCAAAGAACAATTCCCCGATTCGGATATTGTTGCCACTGGTCACAAGCATTTCCCAGCCTCGAATTGGTTTCCGATTTTCAAGAGCGAAGGTCAGCCGGTTCCCTACATGATTCAGTGCGGAAGCCCGAAGGATGACCCCCACAGCGCCCGGTATTATGGCAGGGGTCTAAGTGGAAATCATTACTTTCTTTTGAACGGTTATGCAAAGAAGCTAATTCACCTGAATGACGTCACTGCATCGTTTTCGGATATTTTGAAAATTTATAATGCCTTCATTTCCGTAACATATTCGTAACAAGAGATGTAAAAAAGGGGGTTTTTTGGGCTGTTTTGGGAAAATCCCCCTTTTTTGGCATGCTACATAAACTATTGTATTACTTGGGTTTCTGGTGCCCCGGACAGGATTCGAACCTGTGACCCCCGGATTAGGAATCCGATGCTCTATCCTGCTGAGCTACCGGGGCAATTTTCAAGCGTGTGAATTTAAAAGATGCGGCAAAGTATTGCAATAACTAATTTTTTTATGAACCGAAAAAATGAAAATCCTCCGGGGAATTTTAAATTTCGGTCTTTGAGGAATTCAGTTTGCATTTGATAATTAACGTGAGCTCGACATAATAAAGATGTCCGGTAAATCATGTTAGAAGCTACTGCCAAAAGTCATTCCCAGTCTACCCCTATGGGGCATGCCTCTAGCGGGAATCCACTTTAAAGGGACCGCAACTTATTCCTCCTTGATCTGCTGGATTGTCCTGGATGGACCACTTCGTGGCGGCAATCCCTCCGCAACAAGTGCGGGGCAGGCTCTGCCGGAATGACAATCTAATTAGGAAAAGTTTTTAACTCAAACTTATGCAATTTATTAAAATTTTCCCATCGGACCTATTTTGATACCGCCGGTTTTAGGCCGGCCCGGAAAAAATTTAAAACAGGCGGAGATAATTTGGAGCGCTCAAATAATTTCAGGTACAGCCACATCATCTGGGACTGGAACGGCACCCTCTTCGATGACGCCCGGCTGTGCATCGATGTCATGAACGAGCTGCTGGAGAAACGAAACCTGCCGGCGCTCTCCCCGCAGCGCTACCAGGAGATTTTCGGCTTTCCGGTCATCGATTATTACCGCCGGGCGGGATTCGATTTTTCCGCCGAACCGTTTGAAAAGATCAGCACCGAATTCATCACCGCATATGAGGCTCGCCGCCGCACCTGCGGCCTCAGACCGGACGTCCGGGAAGTCCTGCGGGCCGGCAGACAGCGCGGGCTCTCCCAGTCTATTCTATCCGCCAGCAGACAGGACTACCTGGTGGATGCCGTCGCCCAGTTCCGGCTCGGGGAAATGTTTGACAAAATACTGGGACTGGACAATCATCACGCCTACGGCAAAACCGGCATCGGCAGAAAATGGATCGGGGAAAGCGGTCTGGACAAAGGAACGATCCTGCTGGTCGGGGACACGCTGCATGATTTTGAGGTGGCCCGGGAGCTGGGGATCGACTGCTGCCTCATTCCGGGCGGACATCAGAGTTATGAAAGGCTGGCGGCCTGCGGCGTCAAAATGCTGCGTTCATTGTCCGGGCTCTACGACTGACCCGTTTCCGATAAACTAATTTTAGTCATAAAAAAATCCCCTCCCTTACAACGGCCGGAGGGGATTCTGCGGACTGGGGATTCATAAATCCCTTTGATTCAATCATCTGCTATCCTGCGCGATGGTTAAATCCGCGGGTTTTTCAGGTTTCGTTTTATTGGCATAGTAATCTTTCACGATGCAGCAGCAGTGTTTGCGGATACAATCTTCTTTTTCGAATTGTATCTGCCGTTTCAGAAAATACATGGCGTAGGGATGGCCGATTTTGTGAAGCGTGACCATCGCCAGGCGGCGGGCATTGGGATTTTTGTGAAACTTGAACACCCGGATAATGTCGAATGCCGCATCTTTCACATTCAGACTGTCCGAATACCGGATAATCATGCCCATGGCCGAGAGTTGCAGCCCCTCATTACCGGAAGCCAGCGCCGCAACCAGGTTCTTGCTGAATGCGTCCCAATTGGTTTTTCTTGCCTGGTCCTGAGCCAGAGCAGCCGTCCAGGTAAAAAACAGAAGAAGCAGGAAGACCAGAATACTCTTTGCATGTTTCATGGTGACCCCCTTCTTGCTTGGTTAATGGTTTCTGCTTTAACCAATTTCAAAAAAGGTGCCACAAAGTCACCGAAAAATTCCGGCAGGCTAAGTTATTTAAAAACAATGTACCGGAGGGGTCATTCAAAATCCGCGAAACAACCGGATTTCTTCCATTCTCACGCTGATTTCTGCGAATAAAAGAGAGGTGTTGTTTATTAAAGACTTACCATCGCAAAAATTTTCAGGCCGGCCGCGCCGCTTATTCCGGTTTGACGATGCCCAGTCTGTTCATTTTATAGCGGATGCTCTGCTCGGAGATACCCAGGTTTCTGGCGGCCGCGGACTGGTTCCAGTCGTTGTCCGTCAAGGCCTTGCGGATAAACTGTTTTTCATATTCGGCGAGGCTTTCTGTCAATGATTTCTTCTTATCAACAGCTTCCGCCGCCGAATCCGATTTCTGCAGCTCTTTCCGGTATTCATCGGGCAAAAGGCTACAGTCCAGAATCTTCGAATCCGCCGATGCCATGGTAACCAGGCGTTCCACGAAATTTTCCAGTTCCCGGATATTGCCCTGCCAGGGCCGCTGCCGCATAAAATCGAGCAGTTTTTCATGGAACAGTTCGGCCTTTTTATTCTGCTGGCCGGCAAACTTCCGCAGGAAACAGTCCGCCAGAATGGGAACATCTTCATTCCGTTCATCCAGTGAGGGCACCACGATGGGATAGA
This sequence comes from Calditrichia bacterium, assembly GCA_037381445.1. GTDB lineage: Bacteria > Calditrichota > Calditrichia > RBG-13-44-9 > RBG-13-44-9 > JARRQT01. The sequence continues at coordinate 5,153 of JARRQT010000186.1, read as the reverse complement.
CATGCAGCCGGAAAAAGAGGTCCTCCCGGAATTTCCCTTCTCCCACCAGTTTGTGCAGGGGCAGGCTGGAAGCCGATATAATGCGCACATCCACCGCCCGGGTCCTGTTGCTGCCCACCGGCCTGATTTCGCCTTCCTGCAATACGCGCAGCATCTTGGCCTGCAGTTCCAGCGGCAGGTTGGAGATCTCATCCATAAAAAGCGTGCCGCCGTTGGCTTCCTCCATCAATCCTTTGCGGTCGGTTGACGCGCCGGTGAACGCGCCGCGGACGTGGCCGAACAGTTCACTCTCCATCAGATTGGCGGGAATGGCGCCGCAGTCGATGGCGATAAACTGATTTCCGCTGCGCGAACTCAGGTTGTGAATGGCCCTGGCAATCAGTTCCTTTCCCGTGCCGCTCTTCCCTTCCAGCTGGATCCGCACATCGGTCCGGGCCGCCGCCTCAACGGATTTCAGCAAATCGACATATTTTTTACTTTTCCCCAGAAGCCCGAATGCCTGGTATTTTTTCAGGAGCGCTTCCCTGGGGATTGGCGCCACAAAATATTCCTGAATTTTCTGGGTATTGCGGAGAAACGGCGCGGCAATGGCGGCGTACTTTTCCATGTAGCGCAAATCCTCTTCGCTGAATGCCGCACTGCTTTCTTTTCTCATCAGCATCAGGGTGCCGATGATGATTCCTTCCACCCGGAAAGGGACACACAGGGCCGATTTCACCGCAAGTCCTGAAAATAACTGCTGATGAAAACGGGGATCGGCGGCAATATCCCGGCTGATAAAACTCCGGTTATGCTTGAGCACCCAGCCGCAGATGTTGGTATGAATAAAATGGTAATCCTTCTCGGCCGCATCCTCCCCGCTGGCGAAAATGGTCTTGATGGTCTGGTGCGTTTTGGGATTGATCATCATAATCAGGGAGATTTCGGCCTGCGCCAGACTGATGGATTTCCGGATCACCAGCCGCAGCACTTCCTGAAAATCATTCTGCTGCCCCAGAATCACGGCCAGGTCAATCAGCGCCTCCAAATGGTGGCGGTGTTTATTTTTCGACTTAAATATTTCTGAGGATTTCGGGCTCATATAACCTCTTTGCTCTTGCGTATCTTATGACATTTACGGTTCCGGCCTCCGTATCCCAGGTATTGATAATGCATTTATGTCTTTAAACGCCGCGAATCCAAAAATTATCAATGCAAGAGGCATTCTTTCCTTTGCACATTTTTTATTTATTATGTAAAAATCCTAACTATTACAATCCGAATGGTACCAAAAGATTCAAACCCGGCTCAGCTTTCTAATTATTCAGAATACCTAATTGCCACAATTCCTGTGTGCTGGTATGCAAAATGGGAGAAAGTGCCAGCCGCCCGGTCTTGCCAATGCTTTTTTCCAGGTATTTCAATTCATCAATTTTTTCTCCGATATCCTGATCATGCGGAATGAAGAAACCGGTTTCTCTCATCATCAAAATTCCCTTCGACCGGATTGCCAATTCCAGGTGCAGCCGGATATAGCAGAGCATATCTGCTACAATTTCTCCCGGGAACTGGTTTCTGATTGAATAAATATACTGACCGATTTTCGTTTGGGAAATCCGGCCCGAATTTATATAGTCCAGCAGCCACACATCAATGTCCATGCTCACCTCCAGCCACTCCCGCAGGTACTTTTCGCTTTGATTATACGTTATGTAAATCAATGCCGGCAAAACAATCAGTTGAATCAAGGTAATTACCGGCGCCGGCAGCAGGAAATGGTTGAAAGCGGAGTGAATAAGGAAGGCCGCAAGGAACCCGGGAATAAAAACATAGAATTTTTTTGTTAATCGGCGGTCGATAAAACTTTTGCTCAGGATGGCAAAAATGGATATCGTTCCGCCGTGCATGACCGCAGTTCCCAGGCCCCGGATCAGCCACATGAAGGGATTGCCATTAGTCAAATTTTGGAGGTAATATATATTTTCGATGAAAGCGAATCCGGTTCCCGCGGCAAATCCCAGGACGGCCGCGTCCACCAGAAAACCGATCTTATTTCGTTTGAAAAGCCAGACGATGAAGAGTGCCTTAAAAAATTCTTCAAAAACAGGGCCGATATAACGATAGTAGATCTCCAGCGGCATTTTGGTATTGATTATCAGAAATTGATTAATAAATAAACAAATAAATGCTGCAACGCCGCCTGCCAGAATAGTAAGGAACAAAGCGGAGAACTTAACCAGTCTGTAACTGTCCAGAAACACCAGCGCCAGCTGGAATAAAAACACCGGCACAATACTGATGAGAAATGAAGACAAGGTCATCACAATATTTTTATCGAAATCATGAATTCATTTAACGGTTTTCTGCTTTCTTCAAAGGCCCGGGCAAGGCCCAGGGAGAAAGTAGTTTTAAGATGCGAGAACAAGATAAACCGAAAATCGATTTGGCCTCCCGTGTCGAGAAGGCTTCTTTGAAAGCCAAATAGCCGGGCCGGATCAACGCTTGATTTGCGATCAATATTGGTGCGGATCGCTGTGGAAAAAAATGCGAAACGCGCCCATCTCAAATAGATTCCCGTGGTGCCGAACCTGCGGAATCGAATTGGCGGAAGTTCCCACTCCACCTGCAATTTAGCATAGTTGGTTCCCCCAATATCATCGATTTCGACTCCGGGGAAGCTGTAATATTCCCGATATCGTTTTGTTTCCTGATAATCAATCCAATTGTTGCCGAAACCCCCAAAGTAAAAATTTGCAAATGGCTCATCCTGGTTGCCGAATGAATAGCCGGACGAAGTCCGCAGCCAGATGGAGGAATGCTTGACGGGCAGCAGAAAGCCATAGCCCAGATTTACGAAAAACCGAGGGAAAATTTTCCGGTTTACATAGTTATTAATTGAAGATAACCGCCAGTCAAGACCTTCTTCATAATCGACTGCACCTAATGTCTTTTTCAAATATGAATACTCCAGATTCGCTCTTAAAGCATAAAACTTGTCGAATGATACCCTGACATTTTGGAACTCAGGCAATCTCTCCAAATTTCCAAAGCCAGCGATTTTAAACTCGATATCCAGCGATTTGGGTTTTTCATATATCAATGCTCTATTGTATTGCAATTCCACCGAATAGCCTTTTCGACTGGTTTTGGTGGGCCCAAATAAATCGTAAAAATCGGCACGGTTATAAGCAGCGGTCATCTTCCAATTCCAATAGCGAAGGCTCGCTTTAAAATGTGCTCTTTCATTTTGGGGGACATTCAAATTGGGAGAATATGAGCCCTTTAGATTCATTTCGACTACTCCAAGGGGATCCAGAAAATTAAGACGCACCCCGGCTGATATAAAATCTTTATACCCTTCCAGCACCGGGTAAGCAGAACTGAGTCCCAGAGATTGAACCGGTCTGTAATCTCCCTGCCTGGTTATGGAGGAATCGATATTAATTTTGCCGGGTGAATCGGCTATCCAGCTTTTGACAACGGGGTATTTTATGGCGATCTCATTTCCCAGAAATCTAATGGCGCCAACCCTTTCGACAAGTCGATTGGGTATCATCACCGGAACGAATCCATCGCCAGTATAGCGGAAGACGACCAGAGAATCCTCAGATACAGCAAGTGGCCTGAAGAAACCGGTCTCGCAGTTGCTCAAAGCCACCATGTCATCTTTTTCCAGTTCATACCGAAAAATGTTGGAAACTCCCGAATAATATGAGGACCCGAATAAATATTTGCCATCTTCCGAAAAGGTAAAATTGGAGGGATTACTGTTTTCAAAATCAAATAATATTTTGTATGAGCCGTCGCCCTTTAGAAGGCTATCGATGCTCATTCTAATCAACAATTGCCTGCCGCTCACCTCCGCCAGTGCACCTGTGAGATATTTCCCCTCCGGTGATACATCGATCGCATACATATCCTTTCCGTATGGCCAGGAGTAAATCTGATTCCACTGTTTGTAAGGAGATCCGATTCGAACTATGGTCGAAATGCCATTATAGTGACGGATACCCCATATTGACTGATCTGACCGGTTAAAGGCCAGATCGCCAATATGGGCATCCTTCATGAGCATTCGTGACTTGCCGGTCGCTAAATTGTACACATTCAGGTCTCGCCACCCTGTATTGTCAGTGGCATAAAACAGCAGATTTGAATTTGGATCGTACGCGAGCGAGGTGACATAATACAGCCCCGCCCCCCTAACTTCGCAGAGTTTCTTGATGGAACCGCATGCAATGTCGATGGCTGCAAGGTGGGCGGTATTCCCCGGATATAAGATCGCCGAGTAGATTTTATGATTCACTTTATCATAAAAGCTTCTGGACACAGAACCCAACGCTTTTCGAGTTAGGCGGCGATATGGGGTCGTTGGATAGCTGCCAATCGAGTCCAAATTCGCTTTTTGAAATTGATGTTCCCACTCGATCCATTTGGACCATGCTTCATCGAGAGATTTCCCGTAAACGGCCCTGAATCCAGCCGCAAAATATTTCTGTTTATGATATGAGCGAGAGACCCACTCAATGAGCTTTTGTGGTCCATACCAGTAAGCGAGATAGCTCATAAATCGGGTTCCGTACAGATAAGAATTAACGCCAATCTGAAAATCTATGGTGGTTCCTTCGGACTCCAGACCCACAACATCGTAGATGTAGGCATGGTCGCGCACCATGGTGCGAAATACCATTTCGTCATACCCGCCCATGGCGCGGCCGATACCGCCGGCCATCCAGGTTTCCAAAAATACGGCAATCCCTTCGTGATACCATCGCGGAGAATAACGCCGGGGATTTGTAAAATAGCTATAGAACATGGAAATTGGGTCATCCTTCGCTATATATGGTTTTCCAAAGAAAATCTTTCGAAAGAGTTTATCGTTTCCAGCCGGCTTGTCGTTGGCTACGATGTGAACCATTTCATGGTTCATGGTATGATTGATTCGCTCGTTGGCAGGTGCGGTTTCAAAAACATAATTTAGCGGAGCGATTCCAAGGCGGATATAGTTGTTAGGAATGGCGGCGGCCCCGGCATTTCCGTAATCGCCAAAATCCTCCAGAAAAACGGTTACTCTTTCCGAGGTCTGATAATTGAATAATCTGGAGTGGTATCTCAGGGCATTCTGAAAACAGCGTCCTACATGGGGCACCAGATATTCGGCAGGTTTTCCGATA
>JARRQT010000185.1:0-7204 GCA_037381445.1 Calditrichia bacterium | reverse complement strand
GTGGGCGGGGATCCGGACCGTCCACATGTCTATGGCGATTCGGAAAATGCGCCCTTTCTGGCGGGCATCCTCAACGAACAGACCTCCTGGGGGCCATCGCTCCAATATGAACTGGTCAGGAATTTAATCGGTCAGGTTCATTTCCGGCGCTACCAAACCACCGGCGGTGACTGGGAATCCCTGGTTAGTTTCGGCCTCTCCTTCAACTTCGGGTACCGGGATGAAAGCTTCCGCAATATCTTCCCTTTAACATTTTAGGAACAGAGCATCCGGCTTAGGTATATGAAAATCAGCGGTAATTGCCAGCCGATTGCCGCAAACGCCGGATGTGAAGCGCCAGCCATATTCCTGTGTCCCTCTCCCGGAGCTTCATCACCTTTTTTCTAAAGTTGTAACATTTTTATTATGTTGGAATCAAAATTGAGCATTGGTTGTAAAACATGAAAATTTTTGATAATATTAGGATTTGGTTTTGGATATATTCACCAATGGATTTTTTAAGGAGTACCCATGAAACGTTTAGGCCTGTTGCTCTTCATTGTGCTGCTTGCCGGTAATTTTGCATTTGCTCAAACCTCCGGAAAGGTTGTTTCCGCAAAGATTGTCAGCTCGGTCAACAAATTCAAACCCGGTAACAGTTATCCGGTCGCGGTTGAACTGAATGTCAGAACACCCTTTCATATCAATTCAAACACCCCCAGCGAGGATTACCTGATCCCGACTACCATAAATTTTGAAAATCAGGCGGGCGTGACTTTCGGAAAAATCACCTACCCGGCTGCAGAACTGAAGCATTTTGCGTTCTCTGAAAAACCATTGTCGGTGTATGAAAAAACGGTGCGCATCTTTTCCACCGTCACAGTCTCTTCCGAGTTTCAGGGAAAGAACCTGGCGCTGGACGGAACAGTCTCCTATCAGGCCTGTAATGACCAGACCTGCCTGCCGCCCGAAGACGTTTCCTTTTCCGGCAATATCCCGGCGGCTTCAGCCGGAGAGGCGGTTGAGCCAATTAACCCGAATATTTTTCCCAATAAAACGGAAACCGCCGTTATCCAAAAGACGGCGGCACCGCAGGAAGACGGCCTGGCCCAAACCTTTGCGGAAAAAGGTCTGCTGCTGACCTTTGTCTTTGTCTTCCTGGGCGGACTGGCGCTGAACCTGACTCCCTGTGTCTATCCGCTGATTCCCATTACGGTGAGCTATTTCGGGGGACAATCCCAGGGGAAAAAGGGCAGTCTGCTCTCCCATGCCCTGATTTATGTGCTGGGCATGGCGATCACCTACTCCATTCTGGGAGTCATTGCCGCACTGACCGGCAGCCTGTTCGGCTCCGCTCTGCAGAATCCCATAGTATTGGTGATCATCGCAATTATTCTGGTGGGGCTGGCGCTGAGCATGTTCGATATGTATGAGATCCGGGTGCCGGCATTCCTGTCAAATTTTGCCGGCGGTGCGAAGCAGGGATTTTTCGGCAGCTTCTTTATGGGACTGACCGTAGGGATCGTCGCCGCGCCCTGTATCGGCCCGTTTGTGCTGGCACTGCTTACTTTCGTGGGAAACCGGGGCGATGTGATCCTCGGGTTCTGGATGTTCTTTGTACTGGCTATGGGACTGGGTGTGCCGTTCCTGTTCCTGGCGCTCTTTTCGGGAAGCCTCAACCGTCTGCCCCGTTCCGGCGCCTGGATGATCTGGGTGAGAGGAATTTTTGGATTTATCCTTATCGCCATGGCTATCTATTTCCTGCAGCCGCTGTTCCCCAACATGCTGTTATATTATCTGGCGCTGGCGCTGACCATGCTGATCGGCGGCATCTACATGGCTTGGATCGAACCCACCAAAACGCCGGGCAAAGCCTTTCCCGTTATCCGCAACCTGGTGGGAATCATATTTTTCGCCATCGCCCTGTTCATCGGCTCCACGGGAATCCAGTCATACATCAATGATAACCTGGCCGGCGCCAAAATTGAGGCGGGTCAAACGGCTGCCGCCAATGAAATACAGTGGTCAACCTATTCTCCGGACCTGCTGAAAAAAGCAACTGCCGATGGCAAACCGGTTATGATCGATTTCTATGCCGACTGGTGCATCCCCTGCAAGGAGCTGGAAAAATACACGTTTTCCGCCCCGGAAGTGGTGAAGATGTCCCGGAATTTTGTCATGCTGAAAATGGATATGACCAAAGGCGACAGCCCGCTGGCCCGGGAATTGAAACAGCAGTATAAAATCAAGGGCGTCCCCACGCTGGTTTTTCTCGCGCCCAACGGGCAGGAGCTGGAAAGTTCGCGGGTGGTCGGCTTCATGGAAAAGGAGAGCTTCCTGCCCGTCCTGCAATCCGTATTGCAGGCTTCGCAGCCAGCGGGAAGTTAAAGACTATTCGGAATCATATTAATCTAATCCATCCCTGAAAAAATGCGGGGACTAAATGATTGAAGCAGCTTAGAATATCCGGTATCCATAGCGCCGGATATTTTAATGAAAAGAATGGTTAAAAGCTTGACGATGTTTTATATTGAGATAGTTTTGAAACGGGAAGTAATATGAAATTTTCTTTGCTCGCGATTTTTATTTCCTTCAGATTGGCATGGGGACGGGTCATGAATCCATTGATGATACCAGCCAACCTTCCCAAAATATTTCCTCCTGCCCGCCGCGCGGTCTATAAAAAAAGTCTGGCCAATTATTTCTTCAACAACTGAGTCTTGCTCCCCTTTCCATCAATCAGCAAAAGCCAAGAAAATTGTAGTGCGATTTCCGGAAGCAGAATTTCTTTTATTTCCCGTTTCCTTTCGGTTGGGCCTGTTTATCGGGTGATTCAAGTTCCTGCAGGGGGACGTTGAACAGATAATCTTTCAGATAAATGGAAGAAAGAAATTGTTCACCTGGCTTTTCGGAAGACTGCACCAGTATCTCATTTCGGACCGGCATCCAGCAGCCCTGAATCTTGTTCAGCTCCAGCCGGCTGGCCATCCCGCTGCTGATTTTTCCGCCTTTATATATCTGGCTGTCCCATCCCTCGCACACCCAGAGGCCGTCGCGCTCTGTATAAACAGGATAGTTCAAAACGGTTTCCGTTTTGGAACGCACACTCGTCATGATCAATTTTCCGGAAGGCAAAAACACCTTCTGCACCTCGGTCCGGAGATCGCCCTCACCCGAAGCATAATTTACGCTGATGGAGTCTTTTCCGAACCTGACTTCCGCATTGTCGGGAATATCAGCAAAGGGCGACTGCAAAAGGTAATTCTGCCAGTCCCAATAAAATCCCACAAACTGCTTCTTCAGCATCTGAATCCTGGACAGGGTCTCCTGGTTAGTCGCGTCTCCTTCCATATTGGGGTAAGGCTGCAGCACAAAATAGATTTTTCCGGAACGGGTCCAGATGAATTTCAGGGGATAGTTATAGGTACTGTCGCCTGCCTGTTTGATGTAGTTCAGATACATGCTGCTGGTGAACATGCAGGTAAAGTTCTTTACATCGTTTTTATTGAGATAGGAATAATATTTCTCGCTCTGTTTTTGGAAAGCATCCCATTGATCGTTTGCCTGTCCGGCGGATAAAATGAGCAGGAACAGTCCGAAGGACAGGATCAGATATTTTCGGGAATTCATTCGGTTAAACCTCCGATTTTTTGCCAATGTATTATTCAATCCCTATAATTTATGCAATTTTCTTCCCGAGTCCAGCAGCGATTCATTTTTTTGATGATAAAAATCATACGGCTTCCGCTCCGGGGCGGTTCACCTCCCATTACCATCATCTTTAAAGAAATTTGGTTCGTAGGGAATGTTGAGTTTCAGAAAAAGATCAGCTTCACGGCCGGAAAAATCAGGATCACCGCCACTGCCCGGTTAAAATGCTTTTCACTGATCCGGGCATGAAAATGATTTCCGATCCAGAGTCCGATCAGCAGGAAGGGGATATAAATCAGCAGGTGCGGCCACTGGTGAAGGGGCAGCAACTGCCGGTTGCTGTAGACCGCCAAGCGGACAAATTTCTCGATCAGAAAGATGGCAATGAGCTGGGTGCGAAAAAAATCTTTCGGAAAGTGGTACTTCATGAATGAAACCAGGGGCGGTCCGGACATCCCCACCAGCCCGCCGGTAATACCGCTCAGCAGTCCTGCCAGGCTGGTGTACCACGGGGAGGGACGTTTTTTCCCGGCGCCGTTATCAGAATTGGGATTGATGAGAAGATAGATGATGAACAGACTGAGGAAGATGCCGATAATTTTTCGCAGCGCATTCAGCGGGATGATAAAGACAAGCTGCGCCCCGAAGAAACTTCCCAGTGAAATGGCCACGATAATTGGCAGCACAAAGCGCCAGTCTATTTTTCGCCAGACACTGAAAATAAGAATGATGCCCGAAACCGCGTCCAGCAAAGCGGAAGCGGTGAGGGCCAGCGGCGCGCCGGCAAACAGCGTGAACATAGGCACTACCACCATCGCGGGTCCGAACCCGCTCAATCCCTTTATGAAGTAGGCAACAATCGTTACCAGAAATAAAATGATGCTCGTCATTCTGCGGAAGTTACCTCACGAAATTCGGTTGAAAATTAATAGCGGATAGATTACCTGAAAAAGTGGTGTTCCGAGCAGAAGACTCTACCTCAGAACTGGATATTTTTTGAAGTGTCATTCTTCTAAAAATCCCGCAACCGATCACTTTCCGGAGCGGAATATTATTAAGAAGTAAATTGAGGTTGGAGAAAGGTCGTCGCAGGCCAATGGAAAAGCGCATTTCTTTGGATTCAACTTTCGGTGTTAGAACATTTTCTTGATAATCTGATAGTTTCTGGCAATATCATCCACATACTCGACGGTCTGATTAAAGCCGTAAAAATAGCCGTAATTGGGGACCCCCAGTTCCCACACTTCCAGGTGCAGGCGCCAGTCATCCGATACCAGCTTGGGAAGGCATTCCCTCACGGCCTCCCAGGTTTGGGGATTGAGCTCAAGAAAACGGGCAATATCCTGCGCATCAAAAATGTGACCCACGCCGCCGTTGTAGGCCCCCAGGGCAAGCAGTACCCGGTTGCCGGGATCGGCGTCCGGGAAGTATTTGGTCTGCTTATATAAATGGTAAATGCCGGCGGCAATATTCTCCCGCGGATTATTGGCGATGTATTCAATATCCATTTCTTTCCGGATATCGCTGGCCGTATAGGGCATTATCTGCATCAGCCCGATTGCCCCCAGATGACTTCTGGCATTCTCTTTGAAACGCGATTCTTTCAAAATCTGAACCACAATCAGGCGCCAGTCGAAGCCATAGCGTTTGGCATATTTTCGAATAGCGGGATAATAATCTTTTACCTTATCCTGGAAATCCGGCGGGAGCACCTTGTTGCGGAAGGCCTCGATCTGCTTCTTCTCGGTAATCCGCTTTTCCACCATATTCACCAGCGAATCCTCCTCGGCAATACCGGACATCCGGGTGGTACTGTCTTTACATCCTGCCAGAACCAGGCCCAGAATAAAAAGGGCGGGAAAGAATTTTAAAAGTTTCACCTTCATATTCGCGTTGTTGAATAGCCGAATCTCCAGCTCCGAATACAGCAGCTCCTTTTTTTGCTATTTTCACAAATTACAAACAAGAAATTAATCTTCAAAATTCTGTGCGAAAGACTTATATCCGGCTATTGCACATTCCGCCAGCCCTCCCTGCCGCTGGAACACTTCATTTGTACACCAGACTTTTTTAATTTGTTTCGGCCGCCTTCCTGCCTCGACTGAATGTAGGTTTTTATCTCGGAAAAGCAGGTTACAGGTCACAAATTTGCGATCCGGTAATAAAAAATAGTGTTCCAATTCCTGTCTCTTTCCGAAGCAACCTGTTGAAATCTAAGAATATATATTTACCGTCCGCAAATTCATTGCGCGCAAAAAAATTCTCATTCAGTTCAGACTCATGCCGATAATCAGGCCCACGATGAGACCGATCATGATAAAGATCCCGCAGACCACCACGCCTACAGCCAGATTCCCTTTTTCCAGTTCGTTGGGAATATCAAAATGGGTCACCCGGTTGATCAGCCGGTAGGTAATGATGGCCGAGGCAATCCCCAGAATGACCCCGCCGATGGCATAGATGGTGTTGAAAAACAGTGGCGATTCAAACCACATATAATACTCCTCTCAATTTTTTGACGGATCTTCCTTATATGTTGTGGTTGTTATATGTTCAAATAGCTTTGAAGCCAGCCGATTGTCAGGTAAGCGATAATGGTGATAAAAATTCCTTCGAAAAAAAGGCCGGCGCCAATGGCCAGTCCGATGGCAGCGGAGATCCAGATGGATGCGGCAGTGCCCAACCCCTTTATCAGTCCTTTTTCCCGGATGATGATGCCCGCCCCCAGCAGGCCGGCGCCGATCACCACCTTGGCGGCCATATCCGCCGGGCCGCTGATAAAAAGCGGACTCACCGACTGGGACACAATCATGAACAGGGCGGCTCCCATAGCAACCAGGACCTGCACCAGAATTCCACCCGCCTCGCGGTTGCGGAGTCGTTCCAGACCCAGCAAGCCGCCGCACAACATGGCAACAATAACCTTCACAAGATTTAACAGCACCGGTGTATACAATATTTCCATTCACTTTCCTTGTTTCGGAAAATTTTAAGCATTTACGAACGGGTTGTCAATCTGTTTTTAGGAATGTCCGGAGAGTAGTTTTGCTGGCAGTATTCCAGGAGTGCCTGTTGAATGTAAGCTTTCTTTACCGCCCCCTCTCCCCCGGCGCCGCTGAAATGCTTTAAAATCTGGGTGTCATCAGCCGCAGGGAAGCTGTAATAGATATCTTCCAGATACATCTGGAAACCGGGAGAGTTATGAAAGCGGCCCCACACATAGAACAGGGGCAGCAGGATGTTGAGCATGAACTGACGGCATCGGTCCCGGCCAACGGCATTTGCCGGCAGCCGCTGGTAACCCAGCAGCTCTTTCAGATAGGGGGAGAACTGCAGACTCAGCGGCAGGCAAAGGATCTTCTCCGCCTCCATCAGCAGTTGCGCCAGGGAGAGTCGACTGCTAAACAGACTGAGGAGGTTTTGAAACAGGTCCTGATTCTGATATTCAAAGAGGAGCTGGGCCAGCCCGGCCAGACGGAAATAGGGATTATTGCCGGGGCGCAGGCGGGAAAACTGCCATTGCAGAAGATTCTGGCCGGAAACCGGCAGAGCACCGGCATACTGTTTCCGCACG
>JARRQT010000184.1:0-11152 GCA_037381445.1 Calditrichia bacterium | reverse complement strand
TCCTGATCCGGGGCCGGCAGCGCCCGGCGATCTACCTTCCCGTTGGGCGTCAGGGGAAGTTTCTCCAGAAATACAAAAGTGGATGGTACCATGTAATCCGGCAGATCCTTCAGCAAAAACTCCCGCAGTTCGCTTTGCCGGGGCACCTTCCCGTCGGCGGCGACGAGGTAAGCCGCCAGCCGTTTGTCGCCGGGGATATCTTCGCGGGCAACCACGGCTACATCTTTAATGGCATCGTGCTGATTCAGGGCGGTCTCAATTTCACCCAGCTCAATCCGGAAGCCGCGGAGCTTGATCTGCTGGTCGCTCCTCCCCAGGAATTCAATATTGCCGTTGGCAAGATAACGGGCCATATCGCCGGTGCGATACATCCGCTGACCTTCTTCCCGGGAAAAGGGATCGGGAATGAATCTATCCGCGGTCAGATCGGGCCGATTCAGATAACCGCGCGCCACCCCTTTTCCGCTCACGAAAAGCTCACCCCGCACGCCCACCGGGACCGGCTGCAGATTTTTGTCGAGAATATAGAGGGGCATGTTGGCAAAGGGACGTCCGATCGGAACGAGCCGGTCATCCTGCAAATCCGGTTCCTGTGCTTCAAAATAGGAACTGTCTATGGTGGCCTCCGTGAGGCCGAATGAGTTGATGAGTCGCGTATCGGGGCCGCAATATCTTTTGAATTTTTTGTATTCGCTCACATACCAGATATCCGAACCCGCAATCAGGGTCCTGAAAAATTCCAGTTTTTCACCGGTTTTCTCGAGATGCTGGATCAGGTTCCGCAATACCGCCGGAACAAATTCAGCAATATTGACATCCTCTACCTTCATCAGCGCATATAGTTCATCCCCCTGTAAAAGCATATCGCGCGGGGCAAGTACCAGTTTCCCTCCCGAGCATAATGCCCGGGTCCAGTCGCCGGAGAAAACATCGAAAGAGAAACTGGCCATTTGCAGATGGCTTCTGGAGCGGGTGCGCAATTCATAAGCTTCTTCCCAGGCGAAATATGCATTTACCAAACTGAGGTGGCTGATCATTGTCCCCTTGGATTTGCCGGTGGAACCGGAAGTGTAGATGACATATGCCAGATTATTCTGATGGATGGCGTATCCCGGATTTTTGGTGCTTTCTTTCTCAAAAATATCCCAATCCTGATCTAAGAGAATTAATTGCCCGTTATACGGCGGGAGTATGGATTTCAAACTTTTCTGTGTTATTAAAAGAGACACCCCGGCATCTTCCAGCATGTATTGCAGGCGCTCTTCTGGATAGGAAGGATCCAGCGGCAGATAGGTTCCCCCGGCTTTCAGAACGCCAAGGACTGCGGCCATCAAATGGACAGACTTTTCCATGCAGATCGCTACGGGCACTTCCGGCCCACCTCCCATTTTGCGGATAACCCGTGCGATCTGATTTGCCGTTTGGTTTAATACATTGTAGGTGAAACGCTGCTTTTCACACACAACCGCATATGCTTCCGGGGTCTGCTCAACCTGTTTTTCAAACAAGTGATGAATGCAGGCATCTTTTGGTATTTCCAGTTTATGATTATTCCACTCCACCAATATCCGCCGCTTTTCGTAGGCCTGCAGCATCTGCAGCAATCCTATTGGTCGATCAGGATTGGATACAATGCTCTGCAAAAGATTTTCGAAATGGGAGAGCATTCTCTGCATGGTAGATTTATCGAAGAGATCGGTGTTATATTCTGCTGAGACAAGGAGACCATCGGGTCCTTCGGATATGAGAATAGTCAAATCGAAGGTGGCGGTGCCCATATCCACATCGATGGCGCTCATGGATAAATTGTTGATGGGCCGACCGGACATGGGCGCGTTCTGCAAAATAAGCATCACCTGAAAAAGCGGGGGATAACTCATATTCCGGTCCGGTTGCAGGGCTTCTACCAGCAATTCGAAAGGCAAATCCTGATTTTCATAGGCACCTAGCGTGGTCTCTTTTACTCCGCGCAGCACTTCGCGAAAGCTGGGATTCCCTGTCAGCGAAGTCCGCAGCACCAGCGTATTGATAAATAAACCAATGATATTTTCAATTTCACTGCGGTTCCGGTTGGCGATAGGCGATCCCACGCTGATGTCTTCCTGTCCGCTGTAACGATAGAGCAACACGTCAAAGGCAGCCAGAAGGGTCATAAAAATTGTTGCGCCTTCCCGGCGGCTCAACTCATTGAGCTTAAGCAGCAAATCTTTTGGGATGATTCTGGAAATAGTCGCGCCTTCATTGGTCCAGATAGCCGGGCGGGGACGATCGGTTGGCAGTTCGAGCAGCGGCGGATTTCCATCCAGTTGATTTTTCCAATAGGAAAGCTGTTTTTCAAATATTTCTCCCTGAAAAAATTCCTTTTGCCATTCCGAAAAATCAGCATACTGGAAGGGCAGCTCAGGCAGCGGACAGGCTTTCCCTTCCTGAAAAGCAGAATAAATAGTAGTAATTTCTCCTACCAGCAGCCCCATCGACCAGCCATCCGAAATGATATGATGCATGGTCAATAAGATGACGTGATCATCCGGGGCGACCAGTAATACCGAAATGCGAATCAAAGGCCCACTCGCCAAATCGAAAGGTTTCCGTGCCTCTTCCCTGGCCAGTCTGTAAATTTCTTTTTCTGACTGTTTCGGAGGGAGATTTTTTAAGTCAATTTCAGATATGGATAATTCAAGTACAGGGGTAATGACCTGGCATGGATCCCCGTCTATCTCGGTGAATGTGGTGCGTAGGGCTTCGTGCCGCTGCACTATCGCATCAATAGTCTGTTTCAGGATGGACAAGTCAAGCGGCCCCTTCAGACGAAGGGCCATGGGGATATTATAATAGGGACTACCCGGTTCAAATTGATCCAGAAACCACATTCTGCGCTGGGCATAAGAAGCCGGAAAAACATAAACTTCATTTTGCTCAAGTATGTTTTTCTGACCGGAAGCATGCTGTGAGTCATGTGTTGGGGAATGGCTCATTATTCGGCTTTCCTGTATCAATTAGTCTATGGGGTCACCCTCAAATCAAAATTGCCTACTTTGTTTTCAAATTTTGGATAAAAAATGAAACCCGATTTTCAGTTCAACTCCGATCGGTTGATTCGGTGTTCAGCGCGGGAAGCTCTTTTCATGGGAATGGGCTCGGGTCTGATCTCTCCGTCATCCCGGTGCGCCAGTTCGATTTCTGCGGCAACCTCTGCGATAACCGGTTTTTCAAACAAAATTCTGAGCGGTATTTCCAGTCCGAAGGTCTCCCTCAGCCGGGACATAAATTGAGTTGCAAGCAGAGAATGGCCGCCCAGTTCAAAGAAATTATCGTAAACGCCCACTTTATCAATCTTCAGTAATCCCGACACTATTTCCACCAACTTCTTTTCAACCGCATTTCTTGGTGCCACATATTCCGCACTCAATTCCTGCCGCGAAAATTCCGGAAGCGGAAGCGATTTATGGTCCAGCTTTCCACTGGGCGTCAGCGGAATTTTATCCAGCTTTACAAAGGCAGAAGGAATCATATAATCCGGCAACTTTCCCCGCATATATTTGCGCAATTCCGCAATATTGATTTCCTGCGAATCGCCTGGTACAAAATAGGCCACCAGCCGGCCCTCTCCCGAATTATCCTTTCGGGAAACCACCGCTGCATCCCTCACGTCGTGGACCTGATTTAACACCGCCTCAATCTCTCCCAGCTCGATTCGGAATCCCCGGATTTTCACCTGGGTGTCTATCCGTCCCAGGAATTCAATATTCCCATTGGGTAGAAATCTGGCCAGATCACCGGTCCGGTAGAGCCGGGTGCCCTTTTCCCTGCTGAAAATATTTGGAATAAATTTTTCTGCGGTTAGTCCGGGTCTGTTCAAATAGCCGCGTGCCAGGCCGACTCCATCCACACATAATTCGCCTGCCACGCCAATCGGCACCTGCTGAAAATGGGAATCGAGTATATACAATTTGAAATTTGAAATCGGTCTCCCAATGGGCGGGCCTTTAGGATATTCTTTTTCGCAGAGATACATGGAAGCGCAGACGGTCGTTTCGGTGGGTCCGTAGGCATTGAAGAACTTTCTTCCAGCAGACCACTTTCTCACCAGCTCATTTGAGACAGCTTCTCCGGCGGTGATTAAAACTTTCAGATCAGGCAGCTCTTCCTCAGGCAAAACCGCCAAAACGGACGGCGGCAGAGTGATAACATTTACTTTTTGTTCCTTCATTACCTTTGCCAAACTGTGACCTGAGGCCACCGTCTCGCGGGAAGTCAGACAAAGTGCCGCGCCGCTAAGAAATGCCATGGCCAATTCCCAGACCGACGCATCAAAGCTCAGGGAAGAAAACTGGAAAATTCGGGAACCGGGGCCAACTCCAAAGGCCTGAACCTGTGCGGTTGCCAGGTTGCACATTCCGCGATGCCGGAGCATGGTTCCCTTAGGTTTCCCGGTTGAACCGGAGGTATAAATGACATATGCCAGATTATCCGGCGTTACCGGAATATTCAGATTTGGGCCTTCTTCATTTTGAATTTCATCCAATTCTTCATCAAGGCAGAGCACCTGTACCGAACTGGCGGAAAGATGTCCGACCAGATTCGATTGGGTTAACAGAATCTGCGTTCCCGAATCGTTCAGCATATACTCGATGCGTTCCGCAGGGTAGGCCGGATCGATGGGCACAAATGCACCGCCAGCCTTGAGGACTGCCAGTATGGCATAAACCATTTCAAATGATCGCTCCATGCATATCCCCACCAGTTTATCCGGTCCAATACCCAGACCAACCAAACGGGCAGCCAGATTATTGGCATGGGCGTTCAGTCGGCCGTAGGACACCTGTTCGGCGGGGGTGTATTCATCTTTCTGGAAGATGGCAGCGATTGCCTCGGGCTGCTCAGCGGCAATCGATTCAAACCATTCATGAACACATCTATTAGATGGATATTCTGTTTCGGTACAATTCCAGTCAACAAAAAGTTTTTCCTTTTCAAAATCCGTAAGAATGGGGATTTCAGCAACTTTCTGATCGGGATCGGCGACAATGTTTTGCAGAAGCAATTCAAAATGTTCCAGCATTCGTTCAATGGTTGATTCATCAAACAGGTCCGCATTGTATTCAAAATTGGAGATCAGTCCGTCTTCTGTTTCCATCATAATCAGAGATAAATCGAATGCGGCAGTGCCGGTTTCAAACAAGAATGGTTCCACGGACAGATCAGAAATCCCGAAGGCCTGCATGGGAAGATTTTGAAATACGAGCATTACCTGAAATATAGGCTGGTGGCTCATATCTCTCACCGGATGCAGTTCTTCCACCAATTTTTCAAAGGGCAGGTCCTGGTGGCGATAGGCGCCCAGCGTAACATCCCGTACCTGCCGCAGCAGTTCTCTGAATGTTGGGGATTCTGAGAAATTAGCCCGCAGCGCCAGAGTATTGACAAAAAAACCGATCAGGTTTTCGAGCGCCAGATGGGTTCTGCCGGCAATCGGCGTTCCCACAACGACATCATTCTGCCCCGAAAGACGCTGCAAAAGGGATTGAAAAGCTGCCAGTACGGTCATAAAAAGTGTGACACTTTCACGGCGGCTCAGTTCCCGGAGTTTATCAGTCAATTCTCTTGATAACAAGACGGACCGGTTCGCGCCTCGCGAAGACTGTGTTGAGGGACGCGGCCGATCGAACGGCAATTCCAGAACAGGCGGAATACCATCGAGCTGATTTTTCCAATAAGCCAACTGATTGTCGTAAACCGGGCCGCTGAGGAGTTTTCGCTGCCAGGCGGCATAATCTGCGTACTGGATTTTCAATTCCGGCAGTTCAGCAGCGGAATTATTCAGCACTGCATCATAAGAGACAGAAATTTCGTGAATTAACACTCCCACTGACCAGCCGTCTGAAACCGTATGATGCATGGTGAACAACACGATATGATCTTCTGCCGCCAGGCGCAGCAGGGCTACCCGGAAGAGAGGTCCATTTTTCAGGTCAAATGGTTTTAAAGCTTCCTTTTTCGCTATCTCCCGGGCTTTGTCCTCTTGCACCGCAGTAGGAATTTCACTCAGATCATTTATCGACAATTCAACCTTGAAATTTTCAGATATTATTTGAACAGGTTGTCCGTCCGATTCCCCGAAGCAGGTTCTCAGAATTTCATGCCGCCTTACCAGATTCTCTATACTCTTCTTCAAGGCAGGTATATCCAGGTTACCTTTAAAACGGATGGCGGACGGAATATTATAGGTAGGATTATCAGGTTTTAACTTATCGAGGAACCAGAGCCTCTGTTGAGAGAATGAAAGTGGCAGGGGATTCTCCCTGGATACCCTCACAAGTTCGGGAATATTCACCGCACCTTTTTCGATCCCCATTTGATCCACGATCCGGGCGAGAGAAGCAACAGTAGGCTCATCAAAAAGGCTATTCAGCGGGATATCGATGCGAAAAGCTTCACGGATCCGGGAAATCACCTGGGTAACCAGCAGGGAGTGACCTCCCAGCTCAAAAAAATTGGCATCTACGTCTATCCTTTTCTGTTTCAGAACGTCGCCCCAGATATTCTCCAAAATTTGTTCGGTAGGTGTCCGGCCGGTGAAAATTCCACCCTCTTCCAACTGTGCGGGATCGGGCAGGGCACTTATATCAATTTTTCCATTGGCGGTCAACGGAAAGCTCTCCAGAAAGATAAAAGCGGCAGGAATCATATAGTCCGGCAGACTTTTCCGTAGGAAACCGCGGAATTCCTCCACCACGATTTCCTTCGATCTTTCCGGGATAACGTAGGCAACTAAGGTATCATCATCCGTTTCATTATTTTTAACAATTGCTAGGCTACCATTAACCGCCGGGAATTGATTCATTACCGCCCGTATTTCGCCCAATTCGATACGAAATCCGCGTATTTTTACCTGCTGATCAATCCGCCCCAGGAATTCGACATTTCCATCCGGGAGATAGCGCACCAAATCGCCGGTCCTATAAAGCCGGGAGCCCGGTTCATCCGAAAAAGGATTGGGAATAAATTTTTCGGATGTCAAAGCAGGTCGGTTCAAATATCCTCTTCCCAAACCGGCACCTCCTAAATAAAGCTCGCCGGGAACACCGACCGGCACCGGATGAAAGTATTTGTCCAATATATACGTTCCGCCATCGCTCGGCAATATTCCAATTACAGGACTCACCTCCTGAGACAACTGTTTTCAATGATGATAAATTTCTATTTTCCAAAAGAGTTAAGAATGAAGGCGGCATGATTACATGCGAAGTATGTTTCCTCTGAATTTGACCAATTACTTTTTCCGGGAATATCGAATCATCTTTTGCGATCAATTGAAGTTGAGCGCCGGTTAGCAGGGCCAAAAAGAACTCCGCGACCGATGCATCAAAACCAAATGATGCAAATTGTAAAATTCTGCTTTCAGGATCGACTTTAAAATCGCGCGACATGGATTGAATCAGATTCAGAACGCTCCGATGTTGGATAAGCGTTCCTTTCGGTTTCCCGGTAGAGCCTGACGTATATATCACATAGGCCAGATTTTCCGGCAGCACGGGATATTCTGGATTTTCTGATACCTCCTTGGTAATTGCCTCCCGGTCTGCATCCATCCAAATGGGTCGGGGGTGGTCCTGGGGCAGGGAATTTTTTACTGCCTGGTGAGCTAATAAAGCACAAGAATTTGAATCTTCAATCATATATGACAGGCGTTCTTTTGGATAGGACGGATCCAGCGGCAAATACGCCGCGCCTGATTTCAGAATCCCGAGAACAGCTACCAGCATTTCAAAAGATCGATCCATGCAAACAGCAACAATATTCTCCGGGCCAATTCCGATTTTATTTAAGTAGTGAGCAAGCTGATTCGCCCTCGCATTGAGCTGCCGATACGTCAGATTTTCATTGCCAGCAGTTAAGGCGATATTTTCAGGATATTTTTCAGCCACTCTTTCAAATTTTTCATGTATGCAAACATGATCCGGGAAATCCTCTTTTGTATCATTCCAGTTTTTAATGATTTTTCTTTTTTCCTCGGGGGTGAGGATATCAAGCGCCGATAAAGTCCCGTGGGGGCTGCTGATAAATTTTGAAGCCAAGGAATTGATATGCCGGAAAATTCTGATTATAAAATTGTACTCAAACCGGCTTTTATCATAGGCAAGTTCAACCAAGAGCTTATTGCCTGGGGACACCACCAGTGTAAGCGGAAAGTTCGTCCGGGAAAAGGCACTGACATCGCTTATCTTAAATCTCTCAGATCCGCTACCCATAGCATCGCTTACCGGATAATTCTCAAACACCACAATACTTTCAAAAAGCTGAAGGGTCCGCGGCACATCACTAAGTCCGTGAATTTTTACCAACGAGGTGTAATCATATTTTCGCAGTTCAGCCTGCTGCAGCTGCAAATCCCTGAGCCAGTCGATTATTGTCTTCTGCGGATCGAACCGGACTCTGACGGGAAGCGTATTTATAAACAGTCCTACCATGGATTCCACACCAGGCAGATCCGCAGGACGCCCGGAGACAGTGGAACCAAAAACGATATCGTCCTCCCCGCTGTAAACGTGCAGGAGCAAAGCCCACACACCCTGCATGAAAGTATTATGGGTAATTTTATGTTCTTTGCAGAACTCATTTATTGAAACAGACAAGTTTTCGGATAGTGACTCCTTTTCGATTGAGTAACCATCCCTGAGATCATCGTTGTTTCTGGAAAATTTGTCAAGATTGAAAACAGTCGGGGAAACGAAACCGGTCAGTTTTTTCCGCCAGTAATTTTCCGCCTCTTTTTCATCCTGTTTACGGAGCCAGGCAATGTATTCCCGATAGGGGAGATTTAGCTTGAAATCAGGTGATCTTCCATCCATGAAAGTTTCATAGGATCGAAAAACCTCTCTCAGAACAATTTGTGTTGACCAGCCATCAAAAAGCAAATGATGATGATTCCAAATGAAGCGATGCACATAATTTTCAGTCTGCACAACTATTAAATGCATCAATGGAGGTACCAGAAGGTCAAACCCCTTCTTGACCGATGATTCTAACAAGGTCTGAAAATCCTTCTCTATTCGGTCAAGAGAAACACCCCGCCAATCGAGATATTCGAATGGAAGTTCAACAGATTTATGCACCACCTGTACCGGTTCTTCCAGATCTTCCCAAATAAAAGCGCTGCGCAAAATCGAGTGGCGTTGAATAACAAACTCCCAGGCCTTTTTGAAAATGGCCACATTCAGATCCCCGGCAATAGAACAACTGAGCTGCTCAGAGTATACCCCCGATTCCGGGGACAGCAGGCTGTGAAAAAGCATTCCCTGCTGCATTGGGGAAAGGGAATAAATGTCCTCAATATTGTTCATGGGTTTCCCTATCGTTTTATTTCTTATTCAATTTTCCCAGAACTTTGTCCAGCTTTTCCTGATTCAAATTGGCAAGGGGAAAATCTGAAGATGTATAAGCTGGCGCTGAAGGTGCTTTGCATAACTGAATGATCTCCCGCAATTCACCCAAAAAGTCATTTGCAAGTTTCTCCATTGTCTCGCGAAAATATAAGCGGCCTCCATACATAATTGTTAAACGGAGCTGGCGATTCGACACAACAGCGCTAATGTCAATTTTATTTCCGCGCTGATTTTCGGGATGCCGATCCGGTCCGGCTGGCTCCGCTGCAGGTGAGAATAAGGAATTGGCGCCCAGCACCTGATCGATCTGGCCCAGATAGTTAAAGCTGACCTCAGGCGTTGGCAGATTCTGCATGTCTTTGCGGATGGCAGGATCTGGAGTCAGATACCGCAACAAACCGTATCCGATTCCGCGTTTAGGGATGCTTCTCACCTGTTCTTTTACAATTTTCAGGGAATCCACGGTGGCTATTGTATTACGCAAATCCAGTAGAACCGGAAAAATGGTGGTAAACCACCCAACGGTGCGTGATATATCAAGGTCATCGAACAATTCCTCCCTGCCATGTCCCTCCATTTCAACCAATAGTTTGCGTCTGCCGGTCCATCGCGAAAACGCCCGCGCCAGTGCGGTCAACAGCACTTCGTTTATATGCGTGGAATAGGCAGAAGGAACCTCCTGCATCAATGATAATGTTTCTTCCGATGATAGAGAACTGTTTAAGATTTCTGTGTGCTCCTCCAGATTCTGCTCCCCAGGCATATCTACGGGAATTGGCTCAATTTTTTCTTTAGATAACTTTTCCCAGAATTCAGCCTCTTCCAGAATCTCCTCTGAATTGGCATAATCATTTAATTTCTGTGCCCATTGACGGTATGAGCTCGATTTGACCACTGAAGGTACATTCTCATTTTTTAACAATTGCTGGAGAATTGTTTGAATATCTTCCATCAAAATTCTCCAGGATACACCATCAACCGCCAGATGATGAATTGCAATCAGCAATCTGCCCGGCTTGCTTTCCCCCAAATGAAAATACACCATCCGCATAACCGGGCCTTTCAGGAAATTCAGGCTTGATTGCAGGGTCCAGGCTCTTTCTTCAATTTCAGCAGATTGTTCCCGAGGTGTTTTGCCCGACAGATCCGTCACAGAAAAGGGAACATCATCTATGCTATCCGTATAAAATTGCTTCCACGTCTCTCCTGCAGGCTGGTAACGTAACCGCAGCGCATCATGCTGGATGAGTATATTTCTGGCAACCTCCCGCAAAACAGACAGATCGGTCGGCGCCTCCAAAGTCAGCAAAATCGTCTGATTCCAGTGATGCGGCCGGGAATGATTCTGCTCGAAAAACCAATGCTGCACAGGTGTAAGAGGGACTTCTCCTTTTAAAATACCTTGTTCGGTTTCTACACAAGCAGATACCTTTGCAGCAGCAGCAATTTGTTCAATAGTCTGATACTGAAATATTTGGATGGGTGTGATATGAAGGCCAGCTAACTTTGCTTTAGCTATTACCTGAATACTGAGTATTGAATCCCCACCCAGTTCGAAGAAATTGTCGCGGATCCCCACCTTCCCGATCCCCAGCACCTCCTGCCAGATCCGGACCAGCTTTTCCTGGATCAGCGTCTCGGGCGCCGCAAATTCGTTTTTCACATCCATCCCGGCCCGTTCCGGCGCCGGCAGCGCCCGGCGGTCCACTTTCCCATTGGGCGTCAGCGGCAGCTCCTCCAGCATTACAAAAGCCGAAGGAACCATA
>JARRQT010000183.1:0-7256 GCA_037381445.1 Calditrichia bacterium | reverse complement strand
TCGATACAATCCAGCGTTTCGGTGAGTGTTCCGATCTGGTTCAGTTTAATCAGAATGGAATTGGCTACTTTTCTTTCAATTCCCATCGCCAGGCGATCGGTGTTCGTCACAAAAATATCATCGCCGACGATCTGGATTTTATGGGCCAGTTTTTGGGTCATGATTTTCCAGCCGTCCCAATCGTCTTCGGCCATACCGTCTTCAATGGAAATGATCGGATATTTCGCTACCCAATTGCTGTAATATTCAACCATTTGAGCAGGCGTCAGCTCTTTTTTCTCGGACTTCAGCAGATACAGATTCTTGTCCGCGTCAAAGAATTCGCTGCTGGCGGGGTCCAGGGCCAGAAAGACATCTTCACCCGGTTTGTAACCCGCCTTGGTGATCGCTTCCAGAATCACTTCCACGGCCTCTTCATTGGATTTCAGATCGGGCGCGAATCCGCCTTCATCACCGACCGCCGTGTTGTAGCCTTTGCCGGCCAGCACTTTTTTCAGGGAATGAAAAACCTCCGTGCCCATGCGCAGAGATTCGCGGAAGGAAGAGGCATTGACCGGCATGACCATGAATTCCTGCAGATCCACATTGTTATCGGCGTGTTTTCCGCCGTTCAGAATATTCATCATGGGGACGGGCAAGACCTTGGCATTAACACCGCCGATGTATTGATAGAGAGGCAGGCCCAGGGCCTGGGCGGCGGCTTTGGCAACGGCCAGCGAAACACCCAGAATCGCATTGGCGCCCAATTTCCCTTTATTTTCAGTCCCATCCAGCTCTATCATCAGATTATCGATACCGATCTGATCGGTGGCATCCATCCCGATAACTTCATCAGCAATGATGTCATTCACATTTTGGACCGCTTTTAAAACACCCTTCCCGTTGAAACGGGTCGCATCACCGTCACGGAGTTCCACTGCTTCGTGTTCACCGGTAGAAGCGCCGGAGGGAACCGCCGCCTGGCCGATATCACCGCTTTCCAAAAGGACTTCCACTTCAACAGTCGGATTACCACGGCTGTCCAGAATTTCGCGCGCAAGAACGTCAAGAATCTCAGTCATCATCATCTCCTTTGTTTTATTTTTTTGTAAAAATTTAATCCACCAAAAATAAGAAATCCCCCGCGAATTTGCAAGGCAGGAATTGTCCGGGCCGGCCGCTGAAAAGGAGGCAAAACACCGGTAAGATGCTGTTATTTATCTGATTTCTGTTTCCTGAATTCATTCAATTTTTTCCGCATATCCGCGGGAAGCTCCGATTTAAATTCAACATATTTCCCGGTCGCGGGATGAACAAATCCCAGCCGGTGGGCATGAAGCGCCTGGCGGTCCAAACCTGTGGCCTTCTTTTCCTTCTCAGAATAATGGCGGTCGCCCACAATGGGATGTCCCGCCGCATTGAGCTGCACCCGAATCTGATTCTTCAAACCGGTCACAAGATAAATTTCCAGCAGCGCAGCATCGGGGAATGCCTCCACCACCCGGTAGCGGGTTACGGAGAGGGTGCCTCCCTCCTCTTCGTTCTTCACCACCACCTGCCGGAATCCCCAGTTGGTTTGCTTTAAATAATGGCACAGTTCTCCTTCCGCCGGCTCAGGGCAGCCGCGAACCAGCGCCAGGTAAATGCGATGGGGAGTATGGGCGAGAAATTGCTTAACCAGATTCCCGTGAGCCTGCCGGTTTTTGGCAAATACCATTAAACCGGAGGTGTAGCGGTCAATGCGGTGCACGATGATGGCTTTTTGCTTGAAATCTTTCAGATAATCCACCAGAATGTCCCGTGCATTCACCGCCCTCGATCGGGGGATGGGAACCGAAAGCAGTCCGGCCGGCTTGTCTATAACGATGATGTCATCATCTTCATATATAATCTTAATAAGAGATGGGCCCCTCTTTTTCGGGGATTTGCGGGATTTCTTTGCCATGGGCGGATTGAACCTCTCTGAACCATTCATCTGTTTTGATATAGCGGATCGAACCACTGGAGTTCGTAACGACAAGTTTTAACTTCTATTTTGCTGCCGAAACGGTTTCCCGGATTACCTTTACGAAATTATCGATATCTTCCTCGGTGGTATCAAAAGCGGTCATCCAGCGCACCTCGGAATTTTCTTCATCCCACATGTAAAAAAAGAATTTGTCCCTGATCCGGGGAATAAATTCCGGCGGCACAATGGCAAAAACCGCATTGGACTGTACCGGCTGCGTGACACGAATTTCCGGCATATCTTTGATTTTTTCGTACAGCTTGCGGGCCATTTTATTGGAATGCAGGGCATTTTCCAGCCACAGGTCATTTTCCAGCAGGGCAGAAAACTGGGCGGAAATGAACCGCATTTTCGAACCGAGCTGCATGCCCTGCTTGCGGATATATTTAAATTCCCGGGAAAGCTCCCGATTGAAGAAAATAACCGCCTCGCCAAACATCATTCCATTTTTGGTGCCTCCGTAAGAAAGCACATCCACGCCGACATCTGCCGTGATCTCTTTCGGACTGAGATTCAGAAAAGCGGCGGCATTGGAAATCCGCGCCCCGTCCATGTGCAGGAGCATACGGTTCTGATGGGCCAGATCGGCTATTTCCCGGATTTCAGAAGGGCTGTACACAGTCCCCATTTCAGTGGACTGCGTGATAGAGATGATTCTGGGCTGGGCATGATGTTCAAAATCGAATCCGTGCAGGTGCCGTTTGATTCCTTCAATGGTAAGCTTTCCATCAGGCGTAGGAACAGTAAGCACTTTGCAGTCAGTAAATTTCTCCGGAGCACCGCACTCATCCACGTTCAGGTGCGCCTGCTCGGAGCAGATGATCGAGTGGTACGAATTCGTGACTGCCTTCAGCCCGAGGACATTGGCAGCAGTGCCATTGAATACAAAATACACATCAATGTTGTCTCCCAGCAGGGATTTGAACTGCTGCACCGCTTTCGCCGTGTAGGGATCATCGCCGTACCCGATGGCATGACCGGCATTGGCCTTTGTTATTGCTTCCAGAATTTCAGGATGAACGCCCGCATTATTATCGCTGGCAAAACCTTTAAAATATTTCATTGTAACCCGCAAACTCTTTTATTTCACAATTCAATTATTTACCCTGCAAACAATATCAGGTTTATCAGGTATAACAGATGTTTCCTGAAAAGGGAACTGAAAATTTACAGATTTGAAATATAAACATTTTTTTAAAGAATAAACAGTGATAATATATCAGCTCGGGTACCTCCCAAATTTGCGTGAATAAAAACCGGGGAGATTCAGGTTCCTGTCGAAAGCCATGGCTTTGGGCAAAAAATTGTCGTTCCGCCTGGCAGAGATATTATGAAATGGAAAACAATAAATAATTTTTTTAGCAAGGTTGACAAGAGAAAAGATATATATTTAACTTTAGCTAATAAATAATTTAGGAGTTGAATTTATTGTGTTTAAAAATAGTCCGGCTGTTGAAGAATTCAACACCCTCATATGCGGCCGTGCTCGGCGGTAAAATTTTAAAAGTGAAAATTTAAGAAAGAGCTTGGAAGATGTCAGAACCTGAAATGCTGCGAATGAGAGAAATTATTAAGCAGGCCCTGCAGGAAGATATTGGCGATGGCGACATCACCACGGATAGCATTATTCCCGCAGATTTAATCCTTTCCGGAGAGTTCATCGCTAAATCCGAAGGCGTGATCGCCGGTCTGGCGGTCGCGGAACTGACCTTTTTATTGCTGGATGATAATATCCAGTTCCTTCGCTATACGGAAGACGGACAGTTTGTTAAAAGAGGTGATATCATTGCAGCAATCCGGGGACCGGCGGGCGGCATCCTGAAGGGAGAGCGGGTCGCCTTGAACTTCCTGCAGCGCATGTCCGGCATCGCGACCCTCACCAGCCGCTTTGTCGACGAGGTTTCGCAAACCCATGCCCGGATTCTGGATACCCGGAAAACTGCGCCGGGTCTCCGGATTTTCGATAAATGGGCGGTCCGGCTGGGAGGCGGCCACAATCACCGTTTCGGGCTCTATGATATGGTACTGATAAAAGACAATCACATCGCAGCAGCAGGCAGTATCACGGAGGCGGTGAAGCGCGTCCGGAAAAACCGGAAGAAAAAAACGCTGATCGAGACCGAGGTCAAAAATCTGGATGAGTTAAAAGAGGCCCTGGCGCTGGGCGTCGACCGAATCTTGCTGGACAATATGGATCCGGAGGAAATGCGCGAAGCGGTGAGAATCAACGGTGAAAAGATCCCGCTGGAAGCATCCGGTAATATTACGCTGGAAAATGCCGCAGAGATTGCTGCCACCGGTGTGGATTTTATATCGGTTGGTGCGCTCACCCACTCCGTAACGGCGCTGGATATCAGTCTGCTTTTCAAATGAACTTTCGGAAATCAGGGGAGTTGAGTGTAGGGATTAAAATGATTGAAAATAATTTTTTGGTTCAAACGGCAATTTAAAGAGGATATTGAAATGTCCGTATCAGAGACATACATAAATATGAAAACAAAATTGGGCAAACTGATCCCGGATGCCGAATTGAGGATAAAAGCGGAACTTGTGGATCGGATCAACCAGTTGAAGAAAGAAAAAAATGCGGTGATCCTGGGACACAATTATATGGAACCGGCGCTCTACCATACCATCCCGGATATCGTGGGCGATTCCCTGGAGCTGTCCCGTAAAGCGGCTGAAACAGATAAAGATATTATCGTATTTTGCGGGGTGCGGTTCATGGCGGAGACGGCTAAAATTCTGAATCCCGGAAAAACCGTGCTGCTGCCCGCCCAAAAAGCCGGTTGTTCGCTGGCCGAAAGCATTACCGCGGAGGATGTGCGGGAGCTGAAAAAACGTTTCCCGGGGGTGCCGGTCGTCACCTATGTAAACACCTATTCGGACGTGAAGGCCGAATCGGACATTTGCTGCACCTCTGGAAATGCGGCGGCGGTGGTAGAGTCGCTGAAATCGGACTCCGTCATATTTCTGCCGGACGAATACCTGGCCGGAAACGTGGCGAAAGAAACCGGAAAGCACATTATTTTCCCCTCTAAAATGCCCAAAGCCCAAAATAATTCCAAACTGGATTACCAGATAATCGGGTGGCACGGACGCTGCGAGGTGCACGAAAAATTTACCGTGGAAGACATCCAAAACATCCGGAAACAGTTTCCCGAGGTAGTGATTCTGGCCCACCCGGAATGCAGCCCGGAAGTGGTAGAAGCCTCCGATTTTTCGGGAAGCACCTCTGCCATGATCCGCTATATCGAGAACAATTCCGTTCCCCAGTATCTGCTGCTCACGGAATGCGCAATGGGAGACAATATCGCGGCCGCCAATCCCGACAAGAAAATGCTGCGGCTCTGCTCGGTGCGCTGCCCGCATATGAATGAAATCACCCTTCAGGATACACTGAAATCTTTGCAGCACAATCAATACATCATTGAGGTCCCCGAGGCCATACGCGTGAAGGCGGTGCAGGCGGTGGAGAGGATGCTGGAGATCGGCTAACAACAGGGAAAAGCGGAAAATGGCAGAATGTTTGAGCACTGAGGTTTTGATTATCGGATGCGGTATCGCCGGCGGGGTGGCTGCCCTCCAACTCGCTGAGGTGGGTATTCCCGTTACCGTCATTACGCGGGCGGACGATCCCGAAGAATCCAACACCCTGTACGCCCAGGGCGGCATAATTTACAAGGGGGAGAAGGACTCGCCGCAGCTTCTGGAAGAAGATGTGATACGGGCCGGGGCGGGACATTCTTTTCCCGAGGCGGTCCAGATCCTGGCCGAGCAGGGGCCAAAGCTGGTGGAAAAAATTCTGCTGGATAAACTGGGGATTCCGTTTGACCACCGCAGAGACGATCACTTTTCCCTGGTGAAAGAGGGAAGCCATTCGGTACCCCGCATCCTGCACTTCAAGGACAGCACCGGGATGGCGATTCAAAAGTCGCTGATCGCGGCACTGAAAAAGCATCCCAATATCACTCTTTTAAGCGGCTTTACAGCGGTGGATTTGCTGACCCCTTCCCACCATTCCATAAACCGCCTGGCAGTTTATGAGCCCCATGCCTGCGTTGGGGCTTATCTGTGGAATCAGGCCGAGGAGCGCGTGATCAGGGTTCTGGCCCAAAAAACCATTCTCGCCACAGGCGGATTAGGCCAGATCTATTTGCGCACCAGCAATCCTTCCTGGGCCCGGGGGGACGGTCTGGCCATGGCATACCGGGCCGGTGCACGGGTGATCAATACGGAATTTATCCAGTTCCATCCCACGACTTTTCATTATAAAAATGCCCCGCATTTTCTCATCTCGGAATCCGTTCGCGGGGCCGGCGCCCGCCTGGTGGACCACAAGGGTCATACTTTCATGGAGAAATATGATCCGGAGTGGAAAGATCTTGCGCCCCGCGATGTGGTGGCGCGCGGCATCCATGAGGAAATGCTGATAAATGACATCCCCAATGTCTATCTGGATTTGCGTTCCAGCATTGCTGCAGACCGGATTAAAGACAAATTTCCAACCATCTATCAAAACTGCATCGAGTATGGAATTGATATAACCGAAGAGCCGGTGCCGGTCGTACCGGCGGCCCATTATTCGTGCGGCGGCGTGTGGGTGGACAAGTTCGGGCGGACCACTATCCGCAACCTGTATGCAGTCGGGGAAGTTTCCTGCACCGGCGTCCATGGGGCCAACCGGCTGGCCAGCACTTCGCTGTTGGAGGGCCTGGTCTGGGGGTACCGCGCGGCGCGTCACATCCGCGGACATATCAATCACGATGTCATGCCCGAAGCCTCCGATTATCCTCCCTGGAAAAACCTGGGGCTGGAGAAACCGGATCCTGCCCTGATCAGTCAGGATATGAGCTCCATCAAAAATATCATGTGGAATTATGTGGGACTGGTTCGTACCACCCGCCGTCTGGCCAGGGCGCTCCATGAATTGCGCAATCTTGAATTCGAGATTGAACAGTTCTACCGGATTTCCAAATTATCCGACAGCCTTATTGGGCTCCGTAACGCGGTGCGGGTGGGAATCATCGTCACCTCTGCCGCCTGGGAGAACAAGCAGAGCATGGGGTGCCACTACCGCGTGCCGTAATGGATTTTGCTATCGGATTAGCCATCATTGGTATTTCAGGCATCCCATCCTTTTTTCACTGCAACATGACCGTTTCTTTGCCCCGGAATATTTCAGGAGAGCCGGGCCCTCCCTTCCTGCATGAGTTCTTTCGGAATTTTAGTTTAAACCGTCGATATCCGGTTCATCCCGCAATAAAAA
>JARRQT010000182.1:625-7924 GCA_037381445.1 Calditrichia bacterium | reverse complement strand
GCAAAATTGAATTTGGCTTTGATCACAATCTCATTTCTCTTGTCGATATACCCATATTTTATTCCATTGAAAAGCGCATGTATCCAATTGTAGTTTTCAAAACAGGCGAGACCTTCGTGGAAATCATTGACAAATGAAAACCGCGGTTTAATAACTGTTTTTCCGGCTGCATCGACAAATCCCCACAGATAATAGTTTCGGTAAAGCCTGAATTTTCCGACTTTTACCCGCGCCAGGCCTTCTGAAAAATCACCGGCGTCATCGTATTTGGCTTCAATTCGAATATTTCCCTTTTCGTCAATGAAACCATATTTGGCATGATTTTCATACCGGTTGCCAACTGCAGCCCTGTCCTCATGGAAATTTCTCGCATAATCAAATTGGGGTTCGATGACATACTCGCCGTTTTCGTTCTTAAAGCCATACTTACTATCCTCCGAAGCAAGGCGCAAGCCGTTTTGGGCAAAGAGTTTTTCAGAACAAATAAGCATAACAATCAGCAATAAAACATACTTGAATTTTTTCATCCCTGTTTTTCCCTGTCAGATTGCATTCCATAATTAAAAGATAAAATTTGATATGCCGATGCCAATGGACATTCTGCTCCGGCTGGCTTGACTATCTGCGATATTTACATTTACCGGCTGACGACTTGATTTTAAAGTTGTTTTCCCTAATGATGAAACCAAAATAGATAAAGAACGGAAAGAACAAAATGATTCGGTTCCGCTTAATAGGGCCGGACGAGCCGCCCGCTGTTGATAATTCAATTTATGATAAAAAAACCAATTGTTATCGCATCAAAGCAGATTTCAAATGAGACATATTCAAGTTATGTCCTGTGATAATAAAATTCAAGGGAAAAATAGAGAAGAGAAAAATATCAATGGACAATTGACAATGATCAATAATCAATGA
This sequence comes from Calditrichia bacterium, assembly GCA_037381445.1. Lineage (GTDB taxonomy): Bacteria > Calditrichota > Calditrichia > RBG-13-44-9 > RBG-13-44-9 > JARRQT01. The sequence continues at coordinate 7,006 of JARRQT010000182.1, read as the reverse complement.
TCTCAGCCGAAGGGGAAAATTATTCACCATGAAATTTATTACGATTTGAATTTCATTTTGGAATTATTAATTATCCAATCTATTGAAAGGATTCGGGACTATTTTTCAGATGCTTTGTTATTGTTCAGTGCGGCTCCCGCATACATGCGGACTTCCCAATCCTGGTCCTGCAATGCCTGTCTCAGGGCAGATTCGGATTGATGAGCTGGGTATTTCGAAATCGCCAGCACCGCGGCGCGCCGGACCCGCATCTCTCCTTTCTGCATGATGTCAGAGAGTGCCTGCAGTCCCCGCTTAGTCCCCAGTTCACCTACAGCCGCCGCACAAGCGGATCGCATCCACCAGGCGCCTTTGTCAAGCCCGGCGATAAAGGCGTCTTCCGCTGCGGACGAATTGAGTTTGTTTAATGCCTCACCGACCATAAAATAATGCCAGTCGGCTTCTTTTTTGAGACACGCAATCAATGGCTGGATCGCCTCTCTGGCGCCGATCTCCCCCAGCGCCCACGCCGATGAACGTACCGTGACGCGATCATCACTATCCAATCCCCGGATGAGTACGGGCACCGCATCCTTCGCCTTCAGTCTGCCCAGTGACCTTGCCGCGTCACTCTGAACACCCAACTCAGGATCAAGAAAGGCGTCAGTCAGAATATGAATGGCCTGCTGCGTACCGGTGCCGCCCAGTGCGCCGGCGGCAGTTCTGCGTACATTCGCATCCGGATCGTTCAGCAGCGCAGCAAGAGGCCCAACCACTTTATCGGACTGCACATTTCCCAAGGCGTCCGCGCAGTACCAGCGCACAAATACATTTTCATGGCCCAGCAGAGCAATGAGTGAATCCATCCCGGCGCCGCCGATTTCCGCCAGGGACTCCGCCCCATGGCGAATATCATTGCGGTTTACGGTCGTTCTGATCGTGCGGACCAGCTTATCAACTCGCCTTGTTGACGCCTGGTCATTTTTGGGAATGCCAATCATTCCGGTGGAAAAGGCGGAAAGCAAAATAGAGAGAGCAGAATAGAAAGCAACGACCGTCGCCACTTCCCGCTTTCTGCCCGGATACGGTTTTCTGAACAGGATTCGTTGCGGCAGGGAAAATATTTTTCGCACTATCCGGGGAAGGGGGAAAAGGAAGGGCGTCCGCTGCCGGTACGATTCATAAGCCTCCCCGTATCTTTCTTTCATCTTTTTTTCTTCCAGCAGGGCGACCCCGATGATGATCATGGAAGCCAGCAGCCAGGGCAGGGTATTGGCCACTCCCGCATACTGTTTTATGTTCGGGCCCGGGATAAAAAGCATTCCGTAGCTCCAGATAATCCAGCCCAGGTACTGGGGATGTCTGGAAATCCGGTATAGCCAGAAATCAGCGACATTCTGTCCGCGCATTTTTCCGTACATCCAGGTCATTACGCCCAAAAGAAAGATGAAGATGCCCAGCCCGGTGATGATGAAAGGTAATTCCCGGTAAATGTTCATGCCAACCAATGAAGCTGCATCCAAGATCCAATTGTAGGGAAGCAGAACAATATCGCCCAGCCGCATGATGTCAAATGAGATATCGAGGAAAGGGAGCCAGAGAAATCTGAGGAAGGCCAGTCCGCCGAGAAAAAACATGGTGGCGGCAAAATTTCCGAAAACCGGCAGAAACAGAATGATAGCGCCTGCTGAAGCAAGGCCCTGTTTTTCAAGAACGAATCCCGCAGCGATCAGAATCAAAATGAGTCCAAGGCAAATATAGCCAATCAACCGGATATGATAATGAGAAAGATAAAGTTCCGTTTTATATTCACTGAGTTCATTCTGTCCGGTGGCCACATCCAGCGAACCCACCTTTTGATCGAGCATTTGGTCAACTGCTTTGGGAAACTCCACGGAAGCGAACATCAAACCGGCGGTAAAAATAAGAGCCAGCAGAAACAGAAAGAACGGCTCCATTTGTTTGAATTTCATTTTGAAATCCATCGCAGCCCCAATTCATTTGTGTGATACGGAATTCTTTCATCATAATTTCAGTTAACCCGGGTGATTCATCCCGCAAAGCCGCAGAATTGATATGGTTTTTCAAAATTAATTGAGTATCTGGATTAACAAGCATTTTTCGTGTATCCCAGCGTTCCTGGCGCCTTTGCAGGAAAAGTTATGAATAGATCCGATGAATAGCCGTCATCCGATTTTCTCGACAATGAGCAAAAAGTTCACCTGGTGCACCCAAAAAGCTTTCATATTCACATTGGGAATGATGGCGATGACTTCGCCCTCCAGACTATTCAGGAATTTTTCCAGCTTTTCCTGATCTCTGGTCATTCTTATTTCGAAACGATGCACTTTGTAACTCATGACGATACTCCTGTTTTAGGGTGATTTTCAGTCCGGATGCTTGCAGAATTCCTTGCCTCCAAATCTGAAATCCAATGCCTATTCGATCAATACCGATCATCAGTCCATTTTTCGAAAACTGTTTCTGGAATCAACGATCATCTTTTTCACGGCGCCATTTTCATCCTTTTCAAATAATATCTCATTCTTATTGAATTCATCCTTCCAGCGGCCCTGTGCATCCGGCGGCTGCAATTTCACATCCCTGTTTTCCAGGGGATTGTGGATTGTCAGCGAGCCATTTTTGTAGAATACGCGGAAATCCGCATTTGCCTGCGGCAATTCATAGATGCCCGGATAGGAAATCAATTCTTCCGGAACTTTCTGCAGTTCAGCGGCTTCGGCATCTGACTTGCGGGGAAAAGGGATGATTTCATGAAGAATCAGTTCCTTAATATTGCCCTGCTCATCTTTGTTGAATTTGATGAATACATTGCCGGCTGCTTTGGCGTACCACCGGCCGTTTTCATCCGGGTCATTTAATGCCAGCATGATTTTTCCCGGAATATCCACCGTCAGTTGTCCGTTTTGAGCGATGACGTTCATAGGACTTTTACCCCGGTACTTGCCAAGATACGGTTGATATTTCTGTTCGATATCTGTTCCTGCCAAAGTCGAATCGGTGCCGAGCCGGTAGTCAAGAATTTCCATTTCATTGGCATTAAGTGCGATGGAGAGAGACTGGAAATGGCCCAACCGCAGATGGCCGGAATCGACAAAATCCGGTTCCCTGGCGGTGGCATCCACCGGTATCCAGCCGGCCTCACCCATGTAAATTTCCGTCCAGGCATGCTGGCCGAACGCGCCGCCCAGGTTCGGCACATACATGCAGCCCCATACCATCCGCGCCGGTATCCCGACCGCCCGGCAAAAGGCGGCCAATAAAATGGAGTGCGCGCCGCATTCACCCTTGCGGATGTCATATGTGTTGCGCGCCGTCAATCCGCCGGGGATGGCGTAGCCGATGCTGTCCGCCACCCACTGGCTTAAGCGGACCGCTGCCTCCCACGAATTCCGGGCGCCGTCTGTAATCTCCTCCGCTTTTTGAATCAGCACCGGATCATCTGATTCTATGATATCTGTCGCCTTCAGAAATTCCCGAACAGAATCCGCCCGGCTGAAATGGGGCGGAAAAGGAGGGGCATTCGCTCCGTCATAGTTTTTATGTTCGATCTCGAAGATGCCTTCGACCAGGTTGTCTTTTACCCTGCCGGTGAATTTCTGGCCCGGCACATTCAAACCCCGGGGAGAGATGCGCATTCCGCTGGGCTCCAGATGGGCTTTGATTTTCATATAGGAAATGGCCTGGAAATCGGCAATGGATGCATTGGTTTTCTGCAAAATGAGATTATCCATGGTACTGAGTCTGATTCTATCTTTCACGCCAGCATCTGCCAGGAAAGTCTCGCCGCGGCTGGTCACCATTTTCAGCAGGTAGCCATTGTTTTTATCCAGCCACCATTTCATCTTGAGGCCGTTTTTCAGGTTCATTTCTTCAAAAACCAGCGCGTCGAAATTCTCACCTGCCAGATTGAGTTTCTCCTGCCCCAGCCGCCTGAAAAGCGTCTCCTGCACTTCCTCATCTCTCACTTCATAATACCGATATGTCTTTTCGTGAAGGCTGCTGTCTGCGAAGTCTCTGATCAGAAACGGCAGAAACTGGTTATTTCGAAGCACTACACCCGAGTCAATTGCAATTTTGCTGATTTTATCCGATAGTGTTGATTTCGCTGTGATCGTGTCGTTTTTCACCGAAGCTTCAGCGGTGAAGTCCATGGGCCCCTGTTTGATGTGATTTTCCTGGTAGCTGAAGCTTCCACTGACCGAATCAACATAAAAAACAGAATGAACTTCCGAATTGAATTTGCTCCCCAGTGCGGAAACCATGACAAATGTCCGGTCATCGATTTTCAGTAATCGTTTGTCATCTCTTTCAACGGGTTGAAGATCAATTTCCGCATACCCGCAGAGGACATTGTTAATTTTGACGCCGTAGTAGAGCTTGCTCTGGCGGGACAGGTCAACTTTGTTGTCTTGTGACTGGTAGGTTTGCTGGCAGGCATAAAAAGCAAGTGCAGCAAGCAGGATGACTGAGACGATAATCGAATTGGATGCTTTCATCGTTCATCTCCTTTTTTAAAAATGTGAAACATATTTATATGGCAAAATTTCCGTCTATGGCATAACGTCTTTTCCGTTAATCATCATCTTAAAAATGGTTTGTCATTTTTTCGGTCCCGGAAGCTGCCAATATTTTGATTACCCGATGAGCAGGAACAGCCGGAATCAGGAGAAGTGAAAGACAGAAGAGCAACTGCGCTCTCCGGTTTAATAATATATGATTCCTCACCTTTTAATGAAACCCGGATTTCGCGAATGAAATTGATTCTGGCTGTTTCTTTGGGTGCTAAGGTTCCGCCAATTTTGCGCCGCAGGAGATCTAGAAGGGAATGTTATTATCTGATCTGACCAGCCAATTTCTCCGAAATCTGTCTTTTTGCCATACGACGAAAAAGTGCCAATGGTTACAACCGGCAGTCCTGGATACTGCTTGCGGGTGAGTTTAGGAAAGATACGCAGGAATTTCGGGTGCTGCCCTTCGGGATGCGGGAGCATGAGGAGATGGGGGATCATCCGCAGCCGAACATCTTGCATTCGGCTGCGGACTTGATCCGGTATTTACTGATGCTATCAGGACAGCAGGGATGCATAACCTCCCTGCTTTTCAAACGCTATTTCATTGCGCTGATTTTTTTATGACCAGGTTGTTGGTGATATTCACAGCGTCGGCGTTCCAAAGCACATCGTAATAGGCGTGCGTGCTTTCCAACTGGGAATCAACAACGCCTTCCAGAATAACATTGTCGCCCTGCACGATAATATGGATCGGCGGATTCTTCTGATAGGCGTACCATTCGAACAGGGGATCCGTGTAGATAGCCCTGGCCGCGCGTTCTCTGATTTGATCGGATCCCTGGGCCAGTTGAACATCATTGATGACTTTTTTGACGCCTTTTACTTTCTCGGCCTGTTTCGCAAAATAGCGCGGTCCCCAGGGCAAATTGGACCATCCCTTCAAAGTGACAACCCCGTCTTTCACATCAACGGTGACCCAATCGTACACCGTATAAAACACATAGTTATATAGCTTTTGCATGACTGCATCGGCAATCTTTGCATCCGAAATGCTGCTCCCCGCCAATTTCAGCTGGTTGTCTATGCTGTAGCTTTCCGCAATCGATCTGACATAATTTTCCAGCATGTTGCTGACATCAAGGGTGGCAACGGTGCCCGACAGGGTAATCGTCTTGTTTGCCACGGTTACATCAATCTTATTTTCCGGTGTAAGCCCCTTTTCAGAGATATAGTTTTCAATTAGGGTCTTTATGGCCTGATCAACGGTTGCCTGATCCTTCGGCGGATTGGCCAATACCGGAATTTGGCCAAGTATGAACAGCATGAACATCATCCATACCACAAATAAATTCATCCCGTTTTTCTTAAACATCTTACGCTCCTTTTATTTTGTAGGACTTTTTAATGATACGTGTCATTTAGATATATCGGATTCAGTTTGCTTTCTCGATGCGTTTTGATTTTTTTCTCCCATTTCTTCCTGATTCTGAACTAATTTGTTTGTGTTTTTCGGTCTCCCTGTCATTATTCAATCCCGTGGCAAAAGCGGAAGATTGCAGGTCGTTTCCTGAGTGCGGTTCCTTTCTCCTGTTTTGGCATCTGATAATACCGTCCTTTCCTGCCTGATTTTGCCATAAAAAAATGAAGAAAATGTGAAGATTGCTTCCATCTGCTGATTTTCCGCACAATCCGGCGTGATGCTTCAATAATTTTTCTGCCCGGGCAGGGTGAATGGTGCCAGAGCGGACTGGAGTGTCACCGGCATTCTGGTATTCTGGATTTATAAAACTGCCGTAGAGATAAGGTATTTATGCGCATTCCAACTCTGCAAAATCCGGTGAGATGCCCATCGATTGTCTCGCATTAG
>JARRQT010000182.1:0-579 GCA_037381445.1 Calditrichia bacterium | reverse complement strand
TGGGTCTATGCCACTTCAGCAAAAGGCCTTTAATAAATGAGTCCGGTCCTGTTTGTCCAATTCCATTATACAGGCTTAATTTGCATGAAAGACAGGGAATTGATATGGCGATACTTGGTATTATCAGCGCCATCTTTAATACCTTATACCAGGCTCTATTTGAAGAATGAGATAATAACTGGCAGCAGTCGAATGAATAGAATATAATCTGTTTTAGTGAAATGGAAGGCCAATGACTGGTCTTCTTACATGTTCGTGGTCACATTTTATTAAATTGAAATTATGCCTTCTCATTCAGGAACAATTGTCAATTGGCGGATTGTATAACAATCAGCTTTATGGCGCATCTTATCATTGTTCCCGCTTTCTGAGCAGGTAAATAGCTGTGAATTAAATATAAGGACAGTTGGGGAGGGGCGTATGGAGAAGGAGTATGAGAAGGCGAAGGTGGTTGGGCTTTTCATTTTCATTGTGTTCTTTGTCAGTTGTGCTACCATTATTCATGGGACCAGGCAGGACGTCGGCATCACCAGCAGTCCCTCCGGCGCGACGGTGATTATTGATGGAATCAGGGCCGGC